>NZ_JAMRYM010000032.1:0-34436 GCF_023743255.1 Rathayibacter rubneri
GCACCGCCCCGCGCGGCTATTCGGCCGCGATCGACCCGGGCAGCGGGGCGGTGCGGTGCGACGTGCGCCGCGATCTCACCGAGGCCTCGCCCTCGGCGCTGGGCGCCGCCGGGGGAGCGGTGACCGACCTCGAGGACCTGCGCCGGCTCGCGACCGGCATCGCCGCCTCGCCGTCGGGCGACGCGGTCTGGGCCGACGCCGTCCCGCAGGGGCAGGGGCGCCCGGCCTGGCTGCTCGCCGGACTCGGCGGCCACCAGGTCGGCCCGCTGCGGGGCTTCTCGGGCATCGCGCCCGGATTCGTGACGGCCGCCTACTCCGATCCCGTCTCGGGACTCACCGTGGCCGTGTCGTTCAACAGCTCGACCCCGGGAGCCGACTTCGCCGGGAACGCCGCGCGCGCCCTGGCCTCGATCGCGGTCGACGCGGGTGCGGCGGCGGGAGCGGCCGACCTCCCGGCTCTGCCCTGGACAGCCGAGAGCGAGAGGAACGCGACCCTCACCGCCCACGCCCGCTGCTGAGCGCGGTCGAGGGTGGCAGGAGGGCGTCGCGGCGTGACCGTCCGGCGCCGCCCCGTGTCGGCGGGGCGCCCTACCCTGGGCTCATGCCGATCACCCCCGACACCAAGGACTGGACCTGGGCCGCCGAGCGACCCTGCCTCGAGTGCGGCTTCGACGCCTCGCTCGTCGACGCGTCCGAGGTCCCGCACCTCATCCGCGAGAACGCCGCCGCGTGGCCGTACGTGCTCGAGCGCGACGACGTCGTCGGGCGGCCCGACGACGAGACCTGGTCGCCGCTCGAGTACGCGGCGCACGTGCGCGACGTGCACCGCATCTACCGCCTCCGCCTCGGTCTGATGCTCGAGGGCGACGACCCGCTGTTCCCGAACTGGGATCAGGACGTCACCGCGGTCGAGGACCGCTACTCCGAGCAGGATCCGGCGACCGTCGGCCGCGAGCTCGTCGAGGAGGCCGGCCTCATCGCCGGTGTCTTCGAGGGCGTCCGGGGCCGCCAGTGGCAGCGCCCCGGTCGGCGCAGCGACGGTGCGACCTTCACGGTCGAGACGATGGCGCGCTACTACCTGCACGACGTGCAGCACCACCTGCACGACGTCCGCGGCTGAGCCGAGTGCCGCGGCGTACGGAGGCTCAGTAGTCGATGAGCTGCGGATTCAGGAACGACACCGTCCGCGCGTAGGCGAGAGCGGCGGAGGAGGGGTCGACCGCGTCGCGCAGCGTCCCGTTCGCGAAGTGCCGCACCGTCCCGGCGTACGTGTGCGCGGTGACCGGGGTGCCCGCGTCCTTGAGGCGTCCGACGAACGACTCCGGGTCGTCGCCCTCCGGCCACTCGTCGCTCGCCGCGTAGTGCAGGAGGGTCGGGCAGGGCACGAGGGCGTGCTCCTCCTGCCCGAGGGTGGCGTAGTAGGCGACGACGGCGTCGACGAGCCCGGTCGCGGCGGCGAGGAGCCCGAGCCGGCCGCCGAAGCCGAAGCCGACGATGGCGCTGCGCTGCGCCCCTTCGGCCGCTCCGGAGCGGATCGCCTCGGCGATCGCGGCCATCGCCCGGTCCTGCGCGGTCATCGCGGCGAGATCGCGCGCGTCCTCCGGAGCGAGCGTCGCCCATCCGTCGTACAGGTCGGGCACGAGCACGTGGTAGCCGTGCTTCGAGACGGCCTCCGCGAAGGGCTCCATCCACGGCAGCCGGCCGAACACGTCGTGGAGCACGACGACGACCGGGCGGCCGGGGCGCCCGTACTCGAGGGCGATGCCCGGCGACGGGATCTGGACGAGCTCTGTCACTCCTCCAGCCTGCACCGGGGCGGCTCGGAATCCGCGTGACGGCACCGATCGCGTCGGCGTGTCGCCCGAGAACGGGCCGGAGAGGGAGTGGGAGGTGGAGCGAGTGACGGGAATCGAACCCGCGCCATCTGCTTGGGAAGCAGAAGTTCTACCATTGAACTACACTCGCGCGTCGCCTCGGAGGCGCACTCGATCATCGTAGCAAGCCCCGCGCGCACGCCACGTCGCGGCGACCACCGCACGCCCTAGGATCGCCTCGTGCTGCTCTCCGATCGCGACATCCAGACCGAACTCTCCTCCGGCCGGGTCGGACTCGAACCGCACGATCCGGCCATGATCCAGCCGTCGTCCGTCGATGTGCGTCTCGACCGCTTCTTCCGGCTGTTCGACAACCACCGCTACCCCTACATCGACCCGGCCGAGGACCAGCCCGATCTGACGCGCCTGGTCGAGACCCCGCAGGGCGAGCCGTTCATCCTGCACCCCGGCGAGTTCGTGCTCGGATCGACGTACGAGGCGGTCACGCTGCCCGACGACATCGCCGCGCGCCTCGAGGGCAAGAGCTCGCTCGGACGCCTGGGCCTGCTCACCCACTCGACCGCGGGCTTCATCGATCCGGGCTTCACCGGACACGTGACCCTCGAGCTCAGCAACGTCGCGACGCTGCCCATCACGCTCTGGCCCGGCATGAAGATCGGGCAGATGTGCTTCTTCCGGCTCAGCTCGCCCGCCGAGAAGCCGTACGGATCCGCCGAGTACTTCTCGCGGTACCAGGGTCAGCGCGGGCCGACGGCGTCGCGCTCGTCGCTGAACTTCCACCGCACCGACGTCTACGGCGACTGACGGGCGAGCACCGGACGGTCGGCGCTCAGCCCAGCAGGCGCGGCAGCTGCAGCACGAGCCAGGGCGAGAACGCCCACGGGGCGGCGCGCACGGCGGCCAGCGTCGCCTCGGGGTCGACCCACTCGTAGTCCATGACCTCGTCCGCGCGCGGCGCCAGCGCCTCGCGGCTCGAGAGGGTCGCGGTGTAGACGGGGCAGATCTCGTTCTCGACGATCCCGGAGGCGTCGACGGCGCGGTAGCGGAAGTCGGCAAGCGCGACCTCCAGCGTCTCGAGACGGGCGCCGAGCTCGCGCTCGGCCCGTCGGACGACGGCGTCCTCGATCCGCTCGCCCGGCGCCGGGTGGCCGCAGAACGAGTTGGTCCAGACGCCCGGCCAGGTGCGCTTGCCCAGCGCCCGACGGGTCACGAGCAGCGCGCCGTCGGGCGCGAACACGTGGCACGAGAACGCCAGATGCAAGGGCGTGTCCGTGTCGTGCACCGTCGCCTTGTCGGCCACGCCGACCGCGTCGCCCGTCTCGTCGAGCAGGACGACCTGCTCGATCTCGTCCTCGCGCACGGCGATTCCTCCCGAAGTCATGGCTGTAAGTCAAGCACGACCGTGGAACTCAGCCGGCTTAGTGCTAGACAAGCGAACTTGTTAGCCTCTCAACCGTGGATACACGCGACCCCGTGGTTCTCTCCCGGAAGCGGCAGGAACACGTCGATGCCGTGCTCGACCGGTTCTTCTCCCTGGCGCGCGCCCGGGCGGAGCGGCTGGGGACGCGGTACACGACCCTCTGGCACACCCTCGAGGCCAACACCCGCGGAGGCAAGCGCTTCCGCCCCCTCATGGTCATCTCGGCGTACGAGGCGCACGGCGGACGCGACTCGGAGGCGGCCGCCCACCTCGGCGCCGCGTTCGAGCTCCTGCACACCGCGCTGATCGTCCACGACGACGTGATCGACCGCGACTTCGTGCGCCGCGGCGGCCCCAACGTCTCGGGCAGCTACCGCGACGAGGCCACCACGGCCGGTCTGTCGATCCCGATCGCCGAGCACCGCGGCACGTCGGTCGCGGTCATCGCCGGCGACCTGGCCCTCACCGGCGCCCACCGCCTCGTCGAGGGAGTCGGAGCCGACGACGCCGTGCGCGCGCGCCTGCTGACCCTGCTCGACGAGGCCGTCTTCGCCTCGGCCGCCGGTGAGCTCGCGGACGTCGACTTCTCGCTCATGCCCGGCATGCCCTCGGTCGAGGAGGTGCTCGAGATGGAGCGCCTGAAGACCGCGGTCTACTCCTTCGAGGCTCCTCTGCAGGCCGGGGCGATCCTCGCGGGCGCCTCCGACGAGGCCGTCGAGGCGCTGGGCGAGTTCGGCAGGTGCATCGGCATCGCCTACCAGATCGTCGACGACCTCCTCGGGGTCTTCGGCTCGGAGGGGCAGACCGGCAAGACCACGCTCGGCGATCTGCGCGAGGGCAAGCGCACCGTCCTGATCGCGCACGCGGCCGGCACCGAGTGCTGGCCCGAGATCGAGGGTCTGATCGGCGACGAGCACCTCGGCACCGAGACCGCCGAGCGCGTCCGCCGGATCCTCGAGGAGTGCGGAGCCCGCGGCTTCGCCGAGTCCCTCGCCGGCGACTTCGCGAGCCGCGCCTGGGAGGCGCTCGGCACGCCCGCGGTGTCGGAGGAGTTCCGCGCCGAAGTGCGTCCGCTGGTGGCCAGCGTGCTGGGGCGCACCCGGTGATCCCCGCTGTGCCGGGCCGCCACGCGCGGCCCACCGCCCCGATGACCGCACGCACGCCCACGACCCCTACGGTGGCACGATGACCCGGCAGAGCGAACTGTACGACCGAGTCGCGCACGAGGCGTCCGCGCAGGTGATCCGGAGCTACTCGACGTCGTTCGGGCTCGCCACGCGACTGCTCGGCCGCGGCGTCCGCGAGCGGGTCGAGGACGTCTACGCGCTGGTGCGCGTCGCCGACGAGATCGTCGACGGGGTCGCCGAGGCGGCCGCGCTCGACCGGGCCGCCGTCGAGGAGGCCCTCGACGCGTTCGAGGCCGAGACCGACCGGGCGCTCGCCTCCGGCTACAGCTCCAACCTCGTCGTGCACGCGTTCGCGCGCACGGCCCGCGCCACGGGCTTCGGCACCGAGCTCACCCGCCCCTTCTTCGCGTCGATGCGCGCGGACCTGCGCGAGACCGTGCACACCCCCGAGTCCTTCGAGCGCTACGTCTACGGCTCGGCCGAGGTCGTCGGCCTGATGTGCCTGCACGTGTTCCTCGCGGCTCCGGATGCGGGTCACGTCTCTCCGGTCGCCCGCGAGCGCCTCGTGGCCGGCGCCCGCCGCCTGGGCTCCGCGTTCCAGAAGGTCAACTTCCTGCGCGACCTCGCCGACGACGTCGACGGCCTCGGCCGCAGCTACTTCCCCGGCGTCGATCCGCGCGCCTTCACCGAGGACGACAAGGCGGTCCTGCTCGCCGACCTCGACGACGACCTCGACGAGGCCGCCGCGATCATCCCGGAGCTGCCGCGCTCGAGCCGCCGCGCGGTCGTGCTCGCGCACTCGCTCTTCCAGGCGCTCGCCGACCGCATCCGAGTGACGCCCGCCGAGGAGCTGCTCCGCGCCCGCGTCAGCGTGCCGACGGCGACGAAGGCCGTGCTCGCCGCCCGGGCCGCCGCCTCCACCCTCGCGCCCCGGCTGGGACGGGGCCCCGCCCGGGCGAGCCGCTCGGCGACCGGCCCGCACCGCGCGATCGTCATCGGCGGCGGCATCGGCGGACTCGCCTCCGCGGCCCTGCTCGCCCGCGACGGCTGGAGCGTGACCGTACTCGAGAAGCGCGAGGTCGTCGGCGGCCGCGCCGGGTCGTGGGAGCGCGACGGGTTCCGCTTCGACACCGGACCCTCGTGGTACCTCATGCCCGAGGTCTTCGACCACTTCTTCCGCCTGATGGGCACCAGTGCCGACGAGCGCCTCGACCTGGTGAGGCTCGATCCCGGCTACCGCGTCTACAGCGAGGGCGTCGACGAGCCGATCGACGTGCTGGCCGACCTCGAGTCCAACATCGCCCTGTTCGAGAGCGTCGAGCCCGGCTCGGGCGAGCGGATGCGCGCCTACCTCGAGTCGGCGCGCGACACCTACGAGGTGGCCAAGCGCCGCTTCCTCTACACCAGCTTCGCCTCGTTCCTGCCGCTGCTGCGCAAGGACGTGCTGACCCGCACGGCGACGCTCGGGAAGCTCCTGCTGACTCCGCTCGACTCGCTCGCGGGCACGGCGGTCAGCGACAACCGGCTCCGCCAGATCCTCGGCTACCCGGCCGTGTTCCTCGGCTCCTCGCCGTACGACGCTCCGAGCATGTACCACCTGATGAGCCACCTCGACCTGGCCGACGGCGTGCTGTACCCGATGGGCGGGTTCACGCGCCTGATCGAGGCCGTCGCCGAGGTCGGCGAGGAGGCGGGCGTCACGATCCGCACGTCGTCGCCGGCCACCCGGATCCTGACGGCCCGCGCGCCCCGGGGCGGCCGCCGCGGCGCCGAGGTCGTCGGAGTCGAGTTCGAGGGTCCGGACGGCGTCGAGCGCCTCCCCGCGGAGCTGGTCGTCAACGCGTCCGACCTCTTCACGACCGAGCAGTCCCTCCTGCCCGACGAGCTGCGCACCTTCCCGCCCGAGTACTGGGAGGACCGCAACCCCGGCCCCAGCGCCGTGCTCGTGCTGCTCGGCGTCCGCGGCGGGCTGCCGCAGCTCGAGCACCACACCCTGCTCTTCACGCAGGACTGGCACGACAACTTCGACCGCATCTTCGGCGAGAGCCCGTCGGTGCCCGACCCGGCGTCGATCTACGTGTGCCGCCCGAGCGCGACCGACCCGGGCGTCGCTCCGGAGGGGCACGAGAACCTCTTCGTGCTCGTCCCGATCCCCGCCGACACCTCGATCGGGCACGGCGGCGTCGACGGCGCGGGCGACGCCCGGGTCGAGGCGATCGCCGACGCGGCGATCCGCCAGATCGCGACGTGGACGGGAGCGGCCGACCTGGCCGAGCGCGTGGTCGTCCGCCGCACCATCGGACCGGCCGACTTCGAGAGCGATCTCGGAGCGTGGCGCGGCTCGATGCTGGGCCCGGCGCACGTCCTCAAGCAGAGCGCGTTCTTCCGCGCCGGCAACGCGAGCGCCCGCGTCGACGGACTCCTGTTCGCCGGCAGCTCGACGATCCCCGGCATCGGCCTCCCCATGTGCGTGATCAGCGCCGAGGTGATGCTCAAGCGGGTCCGCGGCGACGTCTCCACCGAGCCGCTCCCGGTGCGCGGAGCGCCGGTGGCCCCCGTGGCCCCGAGCGTCCGATCCGAGGTGCGCGACGCCGTGCTCGCGGACGCGGGGGAGTAGCCGGTGGCGGTCGTCTACCTGCTCGCGCTCGCCGTCTCGATCACGGGGATGGTCGTGCTCGACAGGCGCTTCGGGCTGTTCTTCTGGAACGACGCGCGCCGGGCCGCGATCGTGCTCCCCGTGGGCGTCGTCTTCTTCCTGATCTGGGACCTGTTCGGCATCGGGCTCGGCGTGTTCTTCCGCGGCGAGACGCCGTACATGACCGGACTCCAGCTCGCACCCGAGCTGCCGGTCGAGGAGGTCCTCTTCCTCACCCTGCTCTGCTACCTGTCGATGGACGTCTACGGGGCGCTCTCGAAGCGGGCGGAGGCGGCCGCGTGACGTACCTCCTCCTGAACTCCGTCTTCCTCGCGGTGGTCCTGGTGGTCCTCGTGATCGCCCTGCGCCGCGGGCGGCTGCGCCTCGGCGCCCTCGCGGGCACGCTCGTCGTGCTGCTGGTGACGACCGCGGTGTTCGACAACGTGATGATCGGAGTGGGACTGCTCGTGGCCTACGACGACTCCCTGATCTCGGGCCTGCGGATCGGCGTCGCGCCGATCGAGGACTTCGCCTACGCGATCGCCGCGGCCGTCGCCCTGCCCGCCCTCTGGTCGGTCCTCCCGGATCGCCGCCGCGCCGATCGGAGCCCCTCGTGAACCGCCTGCGCGCGCTCTTCGTCTCGAGCCGGCCGCTGAGCTGGGTCAACACCGCCTATCCCTTCGCGGCGGCCTACCTGCTGACCACGCGCGAGATCGACCTCGCCTTCGTGCTCGGCACGCTCTACTTCCTGATCCCGTACAACCTCGCCATGTACGGCATCAACGACGTCTTCGACTACGAGTCCGATCTGCGGAACCCCCGCAAGGGCGGCGTCGAGGGTGCGGTGCTCGACCGGAGCGAGCACCGGGCGACCCTGATCGCCGCGGTCGCGACGAACGTGCCGTTCCTCGTCGCTCTCGTGCTGCTCGGCTCGCCGCTCTCGTGGCTCGTGCTCGCGGTCAGCGTCTTCGCCGTGATCGCCTACAGCGCGCCGGGACTGCGCTTCAAGGAGCGCCCGTTCGTCGACTCCCTCACCTCGGCGACGCACTTCGTCAGTCCCGCCGTGTACGGCATCGCGCTGGCGGGCACCACGGTGACCGGGCCCCTCGTCGCCCTGCTCGTCGCGTTCTTCCTCTGGGGGATCGCCAGCCACGCGTTCGGAGCGGTGCAGGACATCCTCGCCGACCGCGCCGGGGGGATCGGGTCCATCGCGACCGTCATCGGAGCGAAGGCGACCACGCGGTTCGCGATCGGCGCGTACGCGGCGAGCGGGCTGCTCCTGCTGCTCCTGCCGTGGCCGGGCACGCTCGCGGCCCTGCTCGCGGTGCCCTACGCAGTGAGCATCTGGCCGTACCGCTCGCTGAGCGACGCGGAGGCCGAGCGGGCGAACGCGGGCTGGAAGCGGTTCCTGGCGCTCAACTTCCTGACCGGGTTCCTGGTCACGCTCCTGCTGATCGTCTTCTGGCTCGCGACCTGAGCCCCGGTCCGGGCCCGCGGAGGCTGCGGGCTCGCGGAGGGTGCGGCTCAGAACAGGTGGTGCGGCGCCACGATGAGCGCCACGACGACCGCGAGGCCGGCGAGGAGCGCCACGACGAGGGCGCCGTAGCCGATCCGCTTCGAGGCCTTCGCGAGCCGGGTGCGCCGGGGCACGCGGCGCTTCTTCCTGACGCGGGTCGACGCCGGACGGTCGGGCTCGTGCGCACGGTCGGCAGCAGCCGACGCGGTGGGCCAGCCGTCGGCGGGACCGGTGCGGGGAGCCTCCACCGCCGGTTCGGCGCTGCGCGTGCGCCGCTCGGGGCCGCGTCGCGCGGCCTGCTCGTCCGTGGTGCGCCGTGACATGCGGCTCCTGTGCTGCTCGGGCCGACGGAGCCGGCGGTGCGCCGTCGGAAGACGGCTCCGTCGTGCGGACGGCCCCGTCACTCTAGGGGAGCGGAGCCTCCTGCTGCGCGGGCGGCTCCGCGGGGGCGCTCGCCGGCGGCCGGCGGACGGGCAGGAGGAGGACCAGCCCGACCGCGAGGACGAGGACGAGCCCGAGGATGCCCCAGTACTGCACGTTCGACTCGTCGCCGCCGGAGGCCGCCGCGGCGATCGAGACGAAGGCCGCGAAGGCGGCCGGGGCGAGGAAGGACGCGGCGCGGCCGGTGGTCGCGTAGAGCCCGAAGATCTCGCCCTCGCGGCCCTCCGGGATCAGACGGGCGAGGTAGCTGCGGCTGGCCGACTGGGCGGGCCCGACGAAGAGGCAGAGCAGCAGTCCGAAGATCCAGAAGACCGTGGCGCCGCCGTCGTGCAGGACGAAGACCGCCGTGCCGCAGACGACGAGCCCGACGAGCGAGGCCACGATGACCGTCTTGGGCCCGAGCCGGTCGTCGAGGGCTCCGACCGAGATGGTGGCGACGCCCGCCACCACGTTCGCGGCGATCGCGAAGAGGATCACCTCGCCGGCGCTGAAGCCGAAGGTGCCCTGGGCGAGGACGCCGCCGAAGGTGAAGACCCCGGTCAGACCGTCGCGGAAGACCGCGCTGGCGATGAGGAACGCGACCGTGCTGCGGCTCTCCCCCCAGAGCGCCCGGATCTGGCGGAACAGCGCGCGGTAGGAGGCGATCACGCCGATCCGCTCGCGCCCGCCGGCCCGCGCCGGCAGCTCGGGGACCGCGACGAGCACCGGGATCGCGAAGACCGCGAACCAGCCTCCCGCGAGCAGGATCGAGACGCGGACGTCGAGTCCGTCCTCGCCGGTGACTCCGAAGAGCCCCACCTCGGGCGAGATGAAGCCGAAGTAGACGATCAGCAGGAGCGCGATGCCGCCGACGTAGCCCATGCCCCAGCCCAGGCCCGAGACGCGGCCGATCGTGGCGCGGGTCGAGACCTGGCTGAGCATCGCGTTGTAGTTGACGCTCGCGAACTCGAAGAAGACGGTGCCGACGGCGAGCAGTCCGAGGCCCAGCCAGAGGTACGCGGGGTCGGGGCGCACGAAGAACATCAGCAGGATGCAGGCGACGACGACCGCGGAGTGGATCCCGAGCCAGAGGCGGCGGCGTCCGCCCAGATCGGCCCGGCGTCCGGTGAGCGGGGCGATGAGCGCGACCACCAGGCCCGCTCCGGCGAGCGACCAGCCCAGCGCGGCCGAGACCCCGCTGGGAGTGCCGAACAGGCCGTCGGTGGTGAGGTAGACGGTGAAGACGAAGGTGGTCACGACGGCGTTGAAGGCGGATCCGCCCCAGTCCCACAGTCCCCACGCGAGGACGGTCCCGCGGCCGGTGCGTTCGGTCATGCGCTCACCGTAGGGCGTCCGGGTGAACGGCGGGAAGCGAGATCTGAGAGTTGAGCCGACTCGACTCAGGTTCTCGGCTCCCGGCTTGACTCCAGGATCGACCTGCGTAAACTTGAGTGTGCGGGGCTCAAGTCCCGCAGAGGTGTGCACCACTCACGTCAGCACCACTCACGACAACTGATCGACCCCCTCACGGACGGCCGGTCGCGAAGGAGAAACACGCTATGTCCCGTGCCGTAGGCATCGATCTGGGAACCACCAACTCGGTCGTGGCCGTCCTCGAGGGCGGCGAGCCCACCGTCATCGCGAACGCCGAGGGCTTCCGCACCACCCCCTCCGTCGTCGCGTTCACCAAGGACGGCGAAGTGCTCGTCGGCGAGACCGCGAAGCGCCAGGCCGTCACCAACGTCGACCGCACCCTCGCCTCGGTCAAGCGCCACATGGGCACCGACTGGACCTTCGGGGTCGAGGACAAGAAGTACACGCCGCAGGAGATCTCGGCCCGCATCCTGGGCAAGCTCAAGCGCGACGCCGAGCAGTACCTGGGCGAGAAGGTGACCGACGCGGTCATCACCGTCCCCGCCTACTTCAACGACGCCGAGCGCCAGGCCACGAAGGACGCCGGCGAGATCGCCGGACTCAACGTCCTCCGCATCATCAACGAGCCCACCGCGGCCGCTCTCGCCTACGGCCTCGACAAGGGCAAGGAGGACGAGCTCATCCTGGTCTTCGACCTCGGCGGCGGAACCTTCGACGTCTCCCTCCTCGAGGTGGGCAAGGACGACGACTTCTCGACCATCCAGGTGCGCTCGACCTCCGGCGACAACCGCCTCGGCGGCGACGACTGGGACCAGCGCGTCGTCGACTACCTCGTCAAGCGCTTCAAGGACTCCACCGGCGTCGACGTGTCGAAGGACAAGATCGCCCGCCAGCGCCTCAAGGAGGCCGCGGAGCAGGCGAAGAAGGAGCTCTCCTCGAGCACCTCGACCAGCATCCAGCTGCCCTATCTCTCGCTCACCGAGAACGGCCCGGCGAACCTCGACGAGACGCTGACCCGCGCCAAGTTCGAGGAGCTCACCAGCGACCTCATCGAGCGCACCCGCAAGCCGTTCACCGACGTCATCGCCGAAGCGGGCGTGAAGGTCGACGACATCGCGCACGTCGTGCTCGTCGGCGGATCGACCCGCATGCCGGCCGTGGCCGAGCTCGTCAAGAAGCTCACCGGCGGCAAGGAGCCCAACAAGGGCGTCAACCCGGACGAGGTCGTCGCCGTCGGCGCCGCGCTGCAGGCCGGCGTCCTCAAGGGCGAGCGCAAGGACGTCCTCCTCATCGACGTCACCCCGCTCTCGCTGGGCATCGAGACCAAGGGAGGGATCATGACCAAGCTCATCGAGCGCAACACCGCGATCCCCACCAAGCGGTCCGAGACCTTCACCACGGCCGACGACAACCAGCCGTCCGTCGCGATCCAGGTCTTCCAGGGCGAGCGCGAGTTCACCCGCGACAACAAGAACCTGGGCACCTTCGAGCTGACCGGCATCGCGCCGGCGCCCCGCGGCATCCCGCAGGTCGAGGTCACCTTCGACATCGACGCCAACGGCATCGTGCACGTGTCCGCGAAGGACAAGGGCACCGGCAAGGAGCAGTCGATGACGATCACCGGCGGCTCGTCGCTGCCGAAGGACGACATCGAGCGCATGGTGCGCGAGGCCGAGGAGCACGCCGCCGAGGACAAGGCCCGCCGCGAGGCCGCCGAGATCCGCAACAGCGCCGAGACGCTCGCGTACTCGATCGACAAGCTGATCAAGGACAACGAGGACAAGCTGCCCGAGGACGTCAAGTCCGAGGTGCAGAGCGACGTCGACGCGCTGAAGACCGCGCTCGCCGGAGACGACGACGCGGCCGTCAAGACCGCGTTCGACGCCCTCAACGCCTCGCAGACCAAGATCGGCCAGGCCATCTACTCGCAGGACCAGGCCGCGCAGAGCGCCCCGCAGGACGCGCCGGCCGAGGACGAGAAGAAGGACGACGAGAACATCGTCGACGCCGAGGTCATCGACGAGGACGAGCCGAAGGACACCAAGTAGCGATGGGCAAGCACAACCAGGAGCCGACCGAGGGCGTGCCCGAGGACGAGCCGACCACCGGAGCCGAGGCGGCCGAGTCCGCCCAGGACGCCGAGGGTCTGATCGAGGCCGAGGGCCCCGACGTCGAGACGACGCTCTCGGACGCCGACCTCTCGTTCCTCTCGGGCCAGTCCGACGCCGAGACGCTCGCAGCGGAGCACCTCGCCGACCTCCAGCGGGTCACCGCGGAGTACGCGAACTACCGCAAGCGCACGGAGTCGAACCGGCAGGTCGAGAAGGAGCGGGCCATCGGCGACGCGGTGAAGGTCATCCTCCCCGTGCTCGACGACCTCGACCGCGCCGAGAAGCACGGCGACCTGCAGGAGGGCGGTCCGTTCACCGCCATCGCGCAGAAGCTGCGCGGCGGGATCGAGAAGCTCGGGCTGGTGAAGACCGGAGCCGTCGGGGACCTGTTCGACCCGAACATCCACGAGGCGATCTTCCAGCAGCCCACGCCGGGCGCCGAGACCTCCACGGTCGCGGACGTCGTCGAGGCGGGCTACTACCTCGGAGGCTCGCTGCTGCGGGCCGCCAAGGTGGTCGTGGCCGTCCCCGCCGACTGACACCCTCCCGCACCACCGCGAGGGACCCCGCCCCGCACCCGGTCCGCCCCCTCGGGGGAGACCCGGTGGGGGCGGGGTCCCTCGCCGCACTCGACACAGGAAGAGGCACATGGCCAGCCAGGATTGGTTCGAGAAGGACTTCTACAAGGTCCTCGGCGTGTCCAAGGACGTCTCCGCGGCGGATCTGAAGAAGACGTACCGCAAGCTCGCGCGGCAGTTCCACCCGGACTCCAACCCGGGGGACGCCCGGGCGGAGGCGCGCTTCAAGGAGATCAGCGAGGCGTACACCGTCCTCTCGGACGCCGATCAGCGCAAGGAGTACGACCAGATCCGCGCGATGGGCGGTGGCGCGCGCTTCACCGCCGGCGGCCAGCCCGGCGGCTTCGACGACGTCTTCGGCGACGTGTTCGGTCAGGGCGGGCGCCCGGGCGCCGGCAGCAGGCAGGGCCCCCCTCCCGGCTTCGAGGACCTCCTCGGCGGGATGTTCGGGGGAGCGCCGGGCGGCAGCCGCTTCGGCCAGCCCACGGGCGGGTTCCGCGGCTTCGGCGGACCGCAGAAGGGGTCCGACGTCACCGCCAGCACGACCATCGACTTCCGCACCGCGACCCGCGGCGACACTGTGCAGCTGCAGACCGGCGAGGGCCGACCGCTCTCCGTCCGCATCCCCGCCGGCGTCGCCGACCAGCAGAAGATCCGCGTGCGCGGCAAGGGGCGTCCGAGCCCCGACGGCGGCGAGCCGGGCGATCTCGTGCTCACCGTCGCCGTCCGCAAGCACCCCGTCTTCGAGCGCGACGGGCTGAACCTCCGCGTGAACGTCCCGGTCACCTTCGTGGAGGCCGTGTTCGGCGCGACCATCGAGGTGCCCACGCTCGGCGGCGACCCCGTCAAGCTGCGGGTGGCCCCCGGCACGCCGAGCGGACGGGTGCTGCGGGTCAAGGGCCGCGGCGTCGAGACCGGGAAGGGCACCGGCGATCTGCTCGCCGTCATCCAGGTGGCGGTGCCGGATCACCTGTCCTCCGCCGCTCGGGCGGCGCTCGAGGCCTACGCGGCCGCGGAGCCCGCCGAGAACCCGCGCGAGGACATCCTGGAGAAGTCCCGCTACTAGGCGCGGGCGCGACGGCGTCCGGGCGGACGCGACAGGCCGGACCGGCCGGAGAGGAGGCGACGATGGACGAGAACACCCCCGTGTTCGCGATCGCGGTCGCCGCCGACCTCGCCGGCATGCACCCGCAGACGCTGCGCCAGTACGACCGGCTCGGACTCGTCCGGCCGACGCGCACCGCGGGCAAGTCGCGCCGCTACTCCATGCGCGACGTGGTGCAGCTGCGCGAGGTCGCCCGGCTGTCCTCCGAGGGCGTGTCCCTCGAGGGCATCGCGCGGATCCTCCAGCTCGAGAACCAGGTGCAGTCGCTGTCCGCCCGCGTGCGCGAGCTCGAGTCGGCCCTCGCCGACGAGCTGCTCAACCGTCCCGGCCGTCGCGTGTTCGCCGCGGGACTCGAGGGGGACGTCGTCACGCTCCGCCACGGCACGCGCGCCCAGCGGCGCACGGAGGTCGTCGTCTGGCGCCCGATGCCCCGCCGGAGCGACGCCGACGAGCTCGACGCCCCGTGATCGGGGTACGCTGACCCTCGCGCCCGGCACCGTCGCCGGTCCGCCCGCTCCGTCGCTACGGCAGCGGTGACACGAGGAGGACCGATGGCCCACCCCAGCGAGCACGACGAGCCCGTCCGGAGCGACGCGGCGACCGAGCGCACGACCCCCGCCGAGCACCGCTCGCCGGTCGTGCCCGACAACGGCTACAGCCGCGAGTCCTACGCGATCCACGCCACGCGCACCGAGCTCCCGCTCTTCTCGAACGCCCTGCACGGCAGCCGCGACGACGCGCGCTGGCTGTCCTCGCTCTCGGGCGTGCTCTCCTCGGGCGACCCCGAGGCCGCGACGACGGCCGCCCAGGCCGCGATCGAGCGCCGTCGTCGGCGGTCCGGCGACTCCGACTCCTAGCCGGGGCGACCCCGGCGCGCGTCGGTCAGTCGCGAGCGCGCACGCTCGCGTAGCGGCGGTCCAGGCGCGTGCCCAGACGGCCGCCCGTCGACCGCTGCAGCAGATCGGAGCCGCGCGACACCAGCTCGCCGCCGAACGGCAGCCCGCGCACGAGCCCCCGCACCGCGACGCGCTCCGAGTCGGTGTAGCCGAGCAGGACGTAGAGGCCCACGACCGCCATCGCGGCGATCGTCGCGACCCGGCCCGGCAGCTGGTCCAGGATCCCGCCGTTGCCCTCGACCGGTTCTGCGAGGGTCACGCACATCAGGAAGATCGTCGCGTAGACCGCGAGGTGCACGTGGACGCTCCGCCACGGACGCGCGAGGGCCGCGATCGGCAGGATCCAGAGCGCGTACCAGGGGTGGATCGCGGAGGACGCCGTGACGAACGCCAGCAGCGCCGTGGCGAGCCGGGCCAGGGGATCGATCGCCCGGCGGGTCAGCAGGAGCCAGGCGGCCACCGTCCCGGCCAGCGTCAGGGCGAGCAGCTTCACGAGCGTCACGGCAGCCGCGGGGTCGTGCCCCGTGAGCTCGACCGTCGACGAGACCAGCACCGCGACGAGCGACATCGGCGCGTACCAGTGCAGGATCGTGCCGGGCACGATCATCGCGGCGACCCAGCCCACTCCGACGCCCGCGGCGAAGCCGAGCGCGACGACGAGGCCCAGCGCTCCGAGCCCGGTCCAGAGCCAGCCGCGCAGGCGCTCGCGCAGCGTCGCGTCGTGCCGGAGCCAGAGCAGGGCGAGCACGGGCAGCGCGATCACGGCGACCGGCTTCACCGCGATCGCGGCGCCCATGAGCACGACCGCGAGGACGCGACGGTCGGTGCACCCGTAGTAGAGCGAGGCGAGGATGAGCGCCAGCATCACCGAGTCGTTGTGCCCCGCGACGACGAACAGGATCAGGGTCAGCGGGTTCGCCACGACGACCCAGGCGGTCAGCGGAGTCGACAGGCCGCGCAGGCGGGCCAGCCGCAGCGCGTAGACCGCGAGGGCGATCACCCCGGCCACCGAGACGGCGCGCAGCATCGCGACGGAGAGCTCGGGCGAGGACCAGCCCGCGAGCTGAACGGCCGTGCGCTCGATCACGAGGAACAGGGGCCCGTAGGGGGTCGGCGTGTCGGCCCAGACCGGGTCGACGCCGAGGAGGAACCAGCCGGGCAGGGTGGCCACGCCGTGCGAGTACGGATCGATGCCCTGGGTCATCAGCCGGCCCTGCGCGACGTACGAGAACATGTCGCGGCTGAACAGCGGCACCGTGATCAGCAGCGGTGCGCACCACGCGGCGGCCGCGACGAGGATCGTGCGCAGCGCACGGGGGTCGTCGCTCCGGGCGAGCGTGCGCAGCCGGAGCCAGGCGAGCAGGAGCAGCAGTCCGCCGCCGAGCACGAGGATCGCGCAGATCTCGGTCAGCGAGGCGGTGGCGCGGACGGCGGCGATGAGCGGCCACTCGCGCAACGGGGAGTCACCGGGCAGGTAGCCGACGCCGAGCGAGCCGAGGAGGATCGCGCTCGTCGCGACCGTGCCCATCGCCAGGGGCGCCACGCGCGACGCCCGCTCCACGAGGCGGCGGGCCCGGAGGGGGACGCGTCGCGCCCGCTCCGACGCCAGGACCGTGTCCGGTCGTTCCGTCGTCACCTGAGCAGTCATCGACGGCCACGCTAGGCGACCGCACTCCGAAACGGATGGACGTGGCGTGAACGGTTGACCTCTCCGCTTCTCAGGCGCTAGTCGGCTCGGGCACGGCTTCCGCGAAGCGGAGCTGGTTGCCGAACGGGTCGATCACCTCGAGGGAGAAGCCGAACGGCGAGCGCGTGATCCGCGGGTTGAGATAGGGGTAGGACTTGGCGTCGAGCTCGGCGTGCAGCTCCCGCACGCCGCGGAGCGACACGTGCAGCGCGGCTCCCGGGCTGCCGTCGCGGTGGTGCTCGCTGAGGTGCAGGCGCAGGCCCGAGCGCGACACCTGCAGGTAGAGCGGGGCGTCGCGGCCCGCGCGGTGCTCCCAGTCGACGGTGAAGCCGAGGTAGTCGACGTAGAACTCGCCCGCCTTCGCGACCGAGAAGATCCGCAGGATCGGCACGGCCGCCTCCATCCGCACGGCCTCGAGCCGCAGGGGCTCTCCCGGCAGCGGCTGGTCCCTGGCGCGTCGTCTCGTCTCCACGGCACGAGGGTAGCCGCCGCCGCGCGCCGCTCGCCGGAGCCGCCGTCAGTCGGCCCGACGCGGCGGGCGGTCCGGGCGCGTCGCCGGGTCAGTCGACCAGATCGAGGGCGCGCAGGTGCTCGAGGACGGCGACGCCGGCGGGAGGGCAGCGGTGGGCCTCGGCGGTGCCGATCCCGTGGAGAGAGTCGATCTCGCCGCTCGCCGAGGGCTCGCCGGCGAGCTCGGCGAGGAAGACGCGCATGTGCACCTCGCGCCCCTCCGGCTCGCCGTGGGCCTGGGTGCGGACGACGACGAGCTCCTCGAGCCGCGTGGTGGCGGTGCCGAGCTCCTCCTCGGCCTCGCGCGCCGCCGCCTCCCGGCCCGTCTCGCCCGGATCGACCTTGCCGCCCGGCAGGTAGACCACCTCGCGGCCCCGCGCCGTCACCATCAGGACGCGGCGCTCCCGGAGGACCACGACGGCGGAGACGACGATCGGCGGGAGGGTGCTCATCCGGACATCCTGCCCGCTCCCGGGCGGCCCGAACGCCTCCCGGCACGGCTCGGCGCCGTCGACCCGCGGCTACCATGGGTGCACACATCACAGGACGCGCGCAGCCGGCGCGCGTCGGGGCCCCGTGCGCCCGAACAGCTGAGGAGCAACCCGTGGCAGAACCCACCACCCTCGACAAAGTCGTCACCCTCGCGCAGCACCGGGGGTTCGTCTTCCCCTCGGGTGAGATCTACGGAGGCACGCGCTCGGCGTGGGACTACGGGCCGCTCGGGGTGGAGCTCAAGGAGAACATCAAGCGCCAGTGGTGGAAGGCCTTCGTGCAGGGCCGCGGCGACGTGGTGGGCCTGGACTCCGCCGTGATCCTCCCGACCGCGATCTGGAACGCCTCCGGCCACGTCGGAGTGTTCTCGGACCCGCTGACCGAGTCGCTGATCACCCACAAGCGCTACCGCGCCGACCACCTCTTCGAGAAGTACGAGGAGGTCAACGGCCACCCGCCCGTGAACGGCCTCGCGGACATCCCCGACCCGGAGCACCCCGACAAGGTCGGGCAGTGGACCGAGATCAAGCAGTTCTCGGGGCTCATGAAGACCTACCTGGGCGTCGTCGACGACGAGTCGGGACTGCACTACCTCCGCCCCGAGACCGCGCAGGGCATCTTCACCAACTTCGCCAACGTGCTCCAGAGCGCGCGCAAGAAGCCGCCGTTCGGCATCGGCCAGATCGGCAAGGCGTTCCGCAACGAGATCACCCCCGGCAACTTCATCTTCCGCACCCGTGAGTTCGAGCAGATGGAGCTCGAGTTCTTCGTCGAGCCCGGCACCGACGAGGAGTGGCAGGAGACCTGGATGCAGCTCGCCTGGGACTGGTTCGTCGACCTCGGGATCGACCCCGAGAACATCCGCCAGTACGAGCACCCGAAGGACAAGCTCTCCCACTACTCCAAGCGCACGGTCGACATCGAGTACCGCTTCTCGTTCGCCTCGGGCGAGTGGGGCGAGCTGATGGGAGTCGCGAACCGCACCGACTTCGACCTCAAGACGCACATGGAGCACTCGGGCAAGGACCTCTCGTTCTTCGACCAGACCCGCAACGAGCGCTTCGTGCCGTTCGTGATCGAGCCGTCCTTCGGTCTGACGCGCGCCCTCATGGCGTTCCTCGTCGACGCGTACGAGGAGCAGGAGCTGCCGCCGAACGCCAAGGGCAAGGTCGAGACCCGCACCGTCCTGCACCTCGACCCGCGCCTGGCGCCGGTCAAGGTCGCCGTGCTGCCGCTCTCGCGCAACGAGGCCCTGTCGCCGCTGGCCCGTCAGGTGGCCGACCGGCTCCGTCAGCTCTGGAACGTCGACTTCGACGACTCCGGAGCGATCGGACGCCGCTACCGCCGTCAGGACGAGATCGGCACGCCGTTCTGCGTGACGGTCGACTTCGACTCGCTCGAGGACGACGCCGTGACCGTGCGCGACCGCGACACGATGAAGCAGGAGCGGATCCCGCTCGACCAGCTCGAGGCGCACCTGTTCGCGGGTCTGCGCGGAGCGTGATCAACCCGACCCTGCTGGTCGAGTAGCCGAGGAGCGGCGTATCGAGACCCCCGTTTCCAGCGGTGGTGGATCTCGATACCTCCGCTACGCGGGCTACTCGATCAGCGGAGGAGGGGACCGCTCCGTCTTCCTGCTGGTCGAGTAGCCGCGGAAGCGGCGTATCGAGACCCCGCCTCCAGCCGGGCGGTTCGCGATGCCCTCGATCAGCTCGCGGTGCGGTGCTCCCGGGCCAGCAGGGCGTAGACGAGGGTCGAGGTCCACTCGCCCTTGCAGAACTCGTCCTCGACGTGGTGCGCCTCGCGCCGCATGCCCAGGCGCTCGCAGAGGCGGGCGGACGCGGTGTTGCGGTCGTCGAGCTGCGCGACCGCGCGGTGGGCGCCGAGCCGGTCGAACGCGAGGTCCAGCAGCGCGCGGGCGGCCTCGGTCGCGAGCCCCGCGCCCTGCGCGTCCGGATGCAGCACCCAGCCGATCTCGACGGCGCCCTGCTCGAGCGAGGACGCGATGAGGGTGAGGTCGCCGACGACGTGGCCCGAGAGCGGACCCTCGCGCGGCACCATCGCCAGGACGACCACGTCTCCGTCGGCGGCCAGCCTCGCCGAGGGCAGCCGGGTGAGCAGGTGCGCGCGCGATTGCTCGGGAGTGCGCACCGGCCAGCGGAGGTACCGCACCGCCTCGGGGTCACCCTGGTAGCGGGCGTGGTCGGCGGCGTCCTCGACGCGCAGCGGCCGGAGCAGGAGCCGATCGGTGAGGATCGGCTCGGCGTCGTAGGGGAACCTCAGGCGCACGACCGGCTCAGGCCGTGGCGGCGGAGTCGTCGCTCCGCGGCCGTGCGACGGCCGGCTCGGCGGGCACCTCGATGCCGAAGAGCGCCTCGAGGCCCGTGAGGTACGCCTCCTGAGCACCGGCGCGGGCGTAGTCGCGGGCGCGGACGCTCGGAGTGTGCAGCAGGACGCCGGCGAGGTGGCGCAGCGCCTGCTCGGTCCGTCCGTCGTCGTCGCCGCGCGAGCGGGCGCGCTCGATCTCGGCGTCGAGGGCGTCGAAGACGTGCGCGCGGAGGGCGACGACGGCCGGCGTGAGGCTCTTCTCGTCGGCGACGTCCGAGAACTTGCGGGCGGCCTTGTCGACGAGCGCGCGCGCCTTCTCGGAGGCGTCGAGCACCTCGAGCGGGGCGTGCAGGCTGATGGTCTCGAGGTCGAGGAGCTCGACGCCGGAGACGCTGGTCACGTCGGCGGCGACGTTGCGGGGCAGGCCCAGGTCGATGACGAGCTGGCGCTCGCGCGCGGCCGCGTGCAGGCGCCCGTGGATGAGGAGCGCCGCGTCGAGCACGGGGGTCTCGGTGGTGGTGCAGGTGATCACGACGTCGGCGGCGACCGCCTCGGCGGCGAGGTCGGCGCCCGCGATCGGGCGCAGGGCGCGGCGGACGGCGAAGCCCTCCGCGCGGCCGGAGGGGGAGTGCACGGCGATGTCCACGACGCCGCGGTCGCGCAGGGCGGCGACGGTCGCGCGCGCGTAGCTCCCGGTGCCGATCAGGAGCACCCGGGCCGCGCGCCAGTCGGTGACGCGGCTGGAGGCGAGGTCGAGAGCGAGCCGGACGATCGAGCGGCCGGCGCTGCCGAGGCCGGTGCGGTTCTTGATGCCGCGGGAGGTCTGCGAGGCGCGCTGGAACAGGCGCTCGAGCTCGGACGAGGTGGTGCCGAGGCGGCGGGCCTCCTCGAGGGAGCGGCGCACCTGGCCCGCGATCTCGCCCTCGCCGACGACGACGGACTCGAGTCCGCTCGAGACGGCGAACAGGTGCTCGGCGACGCGATCGCCCGAGACGACGTCGACGCTGCCGCGCAGCTGCTCCTGCGCGACTCCGGTGGCGGCGCTGACCGCGGCAGTGGCGGCCTCGACGGCCACCGCGCGGGCGGCCGTCAGCGGCTCGTCGATGTCGAGGTACGCCTCGAAGCGGTTGCAGGTGGCCACGACGACGGCCCCCGAGACGAAGTCGATGCCGTCCGCCAGGGCCGAGGCGACGGCGGAGGAGTCGACGGAGAGCTTCTCGAGGAGATCGAAGCTGGCGTTCTTGTGCGACGCCGTCAGACACAGAAGCACCCGAGCAGTCTACGCGCCGTCCCGGGGCGGCGGGCCCGGGATCCGGGAGGAACGCTCGGGGAAGCCTGGAATAATGCCGCGGTGACCTCCCCCCTCGACGGCCTGCTCGATCCGCTGCACCCCCTCTCCGCCGGGCGCACCGCCGATTCCGCGCTCGTGCGCGCCTACCGCTCCGAGCGCCCCGAGCGCATGCCGGTCTGGTTCATGCGGCAGGCCGGGCGGAGCCTGCCGGAGTACCGGGCGCTGCGCACCGACACCAAGATGCTCGACGCCTGCCTCGATCCGGCGCTGGCGAGCGAGATCACGCTCCAGCCGGTGCGCCGGCACGGCACGGACGCGGGCATCTTCTTCAGCGACATCGTGATCCCCCTGCGGCTCGCAGGGGTCGCGGTCGACATCGTCCCCGGTCGGGGCCCGGTGCTCGAGAAGGCCGTCCGCACGGCGGCCGACGTCGAGGAGCTGACCGCGATCGACCCGGCCGTGCTCGACGAGAGCCTCGAGCCGATCCGCGAGGGCGTGCGCCGCACGGTCGCGGGCCTGGGCGACACCCCTCTCATCGGCTTCGCCGGAGCGCCCTTCACCCTCGCCGCCTACCTCGTCGAGGGCGGGCCGTCGAAGGACCACATCCGCGCCCGCACTCTCATGCACGCCGATCCGGACGCCTGGGGCCGCCTGATGGAGTGGACGGCCGAGGTCACCGGCCGCTTCCTCCGCGCGCAGGTGCTCGCCGGCGCCAGCGCCGCGCAGCTGTTCGACTCCTGGGCCGGAGCGCTGTCGCTCGCCGACTACACCGCCCGAGTCGCCCCCGCCTCCGCCCGCGCCCTCACTCATGTGCGCGACCTGGCCTTCGAATCGGGCGGCGTCCGCCGCAACGTGCCGATCGTGCACTTCGGCGTCGGCACGGGGGAGCTGCTCGGCGCCATGCACGCCATCGGTGCGGACGTCGTCGGTGTCGACTACCGGATCCCCCTCGACGAGGCGAACCACCGGCTCGGCGGCTTCGTGCCGGTGCAGGGCAACGTCGACCCTGCGCTGCTCTCGGCGCCGTGGGAGGTGCTGGCGGCGCACGTCGACGACGTCCTCCGACGCGGCCTCAGCGCCCCCGCGCACGTGCTCAACCTCGGCCACGGCGTGCCGCCCGAGACCGACCCGGACGTGCTGACGCGCCTCGTCGCCTTCGCGCACGACTGGCGGCCGTGAGCTCCCGGCCGAGCCCGGTCGACCACGACGTCGCGGTCGTCGGCGGAGGGGTCGCGGGTCTCGCCGCCGCCGCGGAGTGCCTGCGGATCGGCCTGCGGGTCGTCGTGCTCGAGGCGGGGGAGCGCGTGGGCGGCTCCGTCGCCCCGCTCGAGCTCGCGGGCACGGTGCTCGACGCCGGCGCCGAGAGCTTCGCCACCCGGGGCGGCCACGTCGAGAAGGCGCTCGCCGCCCTGACCCTCGAGGGCAGGCCCCTCGCCGAGTCGATCGTCGCGCCCAGCACGGGCGGGTCCTGGTTGCATCTGGCGGGCGGGCGCTCCGTCCCCTCGCCCCGCGCGGGCATCCTCGGGATCCCGAGCACGCCGCTGGCCGCCGACGTGGTCCGCGCGATCGGCCGTCGGGGCGCGGCGCGCGCCTGGCTCGACACCCTCATGCCCGTGCTGCGCATCGGGCGGGCGCACTCGCTCGCCGAGCTGGTGCGCACGCGGATGGGCGCGAGGGTGCTCGAGGACCTGGTCGCCCCGGTCGTCTCGGGCGTCTACTCCTCCCGGCCCGAGGACATCGACGTCGACCTCGCGGCGCCCGGCCTGAACGGGGCGATCACCCGCCGCGGCTCGCTCGCGGGCGCCGTCGCGGCGCTCCGGGCCAACGTGCCCGCCGGAGTCGCGGTGCGCGGCCTCGACGGCGGCATGCACCGCCTGGTGGCGGCCCTCGTCGAGCGGATCGACTACCTCTCGGGCGAGATCCGCACCGGTGTCGGCGTCTCGCGTCTCGGACGGGCCGACGACGACGGCCCCTTCTCCCTCCGCCTCGCCGACGGCTCCGACCTCACCGCGCACGCCGTGATCGTCGCGACCCCCGAGCACGACGCCCGGGCCCTGCTCGCCGACCTCGTGCCGGCCGCCCGCGACGAGGGCGAGCCGGGCGAGGACTCGGTCGAGCTCGTGACCCTCGTCGTCGACGACGACCGCCTCGACGCCGCTCCGCGCGGCTCCGGAGTGCTCGTCGCGCCGACCGCCGACGACGTCGTCGCGAAGGCCCTCACCCACGCCACCGCGAAGTGGTCGTGGCTGGCCGCCACCCTGCCGCCCGGGCGCCACGTCCTGCGGCTGTCGTACGGGCGACCGGGCGAGCACCCTCCCCTCGCCGACGCGAGCGATGCGGAGGCCTCCGCCGTCGCACTGGCCGACGCCTCGACCCTGCTGGGCGTGCCGCTGGATCCGTCGACCCTCGTCGACTCGGCCCGGGTGCGCTGGGCCAACGTCCGCCCGGCCGCCGCGCTCGGCCGGCGCGATCGGCTCGAGGAGTTCCGCGAGGCGCTCGCCCCCGTCGCCGGACTCGCCGTCACGGGCACCTGGATCGCCGGGACCGGGCTCGCCTCGGTGCTCCCGCACGCGGCGGAGGCGGCCGCCCTTATCCGCCGCCGCCTGGTGCGTCAAGGCGTCGGGATCGCGCACGAAGAACGGCACGGCGACGGCTACTCTGGGTCGCAGGCACCCGCATGAGTGCGGGCTGCACCGGCACGAGTGGTCATCGACCGCGTGAACGAGCCGCGAGAGCGGCCCAGGACGAGGAGTAGGCGTGAAGGGCAAGATCATCTTCGTGGCAGGAGCCGCAGCCGGATACGTGCTGGGAGCACGTGCGGGCCGCAAGCGGTACGAGCAGATCGCCGCGGCGGCCAACCGGTTCTGGCAGACCCAGCCGGTGCAGGACGTCGCGGGAGCGGTCGGCGGAGCGGCGAAGACGCAGCTCGACACCGTCTCGGACAAGGCGTACGAGCTCGTCCGCACGGTCGTCTCGAAGGCGGTCGCCGGCGGGAAGAAGTCGCAGGGCTCGAGCGACGCCGAGGCCACCGCCGCGGCCCGTCGCGCGGCGGCGAAGGTCGACGAGGCCGCGGCCTCGGCCGGCTCGGGAGGATCGGCGTCGTCGACCTCCACGAGCAAGGCCTAGTCCCCATCCGCTCGGCCCCATCGACCGGTGCCGGGCCGGCACGTCCCGACCTCGAGGAGCTCCCGTGGTGAACGAACGCAATCCGAAGAACGCCCGATCACTGGGCGAGCTCGTCGGCGACCTCCCGGGGCTCGTCGTCGAGCTCGTGAAGGCCGAGCTCGCCTCCCTGAAGAACGAGCTGTCCGGCAAGGCCAAGAACGCCGGCCTCGCGGTGGCGCTGTTCGCCGTGGCGGCCTTCCTCCTCCTCACCGCGTGGGCCACGCTAGTGACCTTCGCGATCATCGGCATCTCGTCGTGGCTGCCGGCCTGGCTGTCGGCGCTGATCGTCACCGTGTTCTTCCTGATCGTGGCCGTGGTGCTCGCCCTGGTCGGCGTCAAGTCGATCAAGAAGGCGGTCCCGCCCGTCCCGCAGGACTCGATCGAGAGCATCAAGAAGGACGTCCAGGCGTTCAAGGGAGTCGGAACCTATGACCACTGACGTGAGCACCACGACCCCCCGCTTCGTCGACCCGGCCGAGCTCAAGCCCGACCAGCTGAAGGCCGACATCGAGCGCGCGCGCACCGAGCTCGCCGCCACGCTCGACGCCATCGAGTACAAGATCAACGTGCCCCGCAAGGTGAAGGACGCGCAGCGCACCCTGGAGCGCAAGTTCCGGGTCGTGAGCCGGCAGAACCCGTCCGCGCTGATCGCCGGCGCGGCGGGTGTCGCGGCGGCCGTCGGACTCCTCGTCTGGGGCGTCGTCAAGCAGGTCACCGAGGACTGAGCTCCTCCTGCACGCACCAGCGGCCGTCCCTCCGGGGGCGGCCGTTCGTGCGTGCGCCACCGCTAGCGTTCCGGAGCCCCGGGCGCCAGAGCCGTCGTCGCTTTTGTGCATCCGCACGAGCGGAGGGATGATGGATCAATGACCGATCAGACCGCCGGAACGGCGGGTCCCGTTCAGTCCGCCCGCGAAGAGAACGCTGCCGCTCCCTCGCCGCAGCCCCCCGCCGATCAGGCCCCCGCCGATCAGCCTCTGGGATACACGCTCTGGGCGGTTCTCCGCAGGGACCCCGTACGTCCGCTCACCCTCTCCGACGACGCACTGGCCCCGGCCGCCGAGCAGTACGAGCGCGTCGTCGCCCGGCTCGCGGACGAGGGCGTCACCGTGCGCGGCACGTACGACGTCTCGGCCCTGCGCGCCGACGCCGACATCATGCTCTGGCTCGTCGGCTCCGAGCCCGAGGAGCTGCAGCGCGGCTACCGGGTCCTGCGCCGCACCGACCTGCTCGCGGGTCTCGCTCCCACGTGGAACGCCATGGGCGTGCACCGGGACGCCGAGTTCAGCTCCAACCACCTCCCCGCGTACATGCGCGGGAAGGAGCCGGCCCGCTGGCTGACGGTGTACCCGTTCGTCCGCTCCTACGAGTGGTACATCCTCCCCGAGGAGGAGCGCCGCTCGATGCTCGCGCAGCACGGCCGTCAGGGCTCGCGCTTCCGCTCCGTCCTCACGAACACGGTGGCGTCCTTCTCGCTCGGCGACTACGAGTGGATCCTCGCGCTCGAGGACGAGGAGCTCGTCAACCTGGTCGACCTGATGCGCGACCTGCGCGCCACGGAGGCGCGTCGTCACGTGCGCGAAGAGGTCCCGTTCTTCACCGGTCGGCGCATCGAGGCCGACCAGATCGCAGAGGTGCTCCGATGAGCGACACGACCCCCGACTCCCCGACGAGCGACTCCGGCGTCCTGGTCCGCGGTGCCACCCCGGCCGCCGCGTCCGGACCCGAGCACGTCGAGGTCCCCGTCGCGTACGACGCGATCCTGCTGGCCGGCTTCGGCGGACCGGAGGGGCAGGACGACGTCATCCCGTTCCTGCGCAACGTCACCCGCGGCCGCGGGATCCCGGAGGAGCGCCTCGAGGAGGTCGCCCACCACTACCGCCACTTCGGCGGCGTCAGCCCCATCAACGCGCAGAACCGCGCGCTGAAGGCGGCCCTCGAGGCCGAACTCGAGAAGCGCGGCATCGACCTCCCCGTGATCTGGGGCAACCGCAACTGGGCGCCCTACATGAGCGAGGCGGTGGCGGAGGCGAAGGAGCGCGGCTTCTCGAACCTGATCGCCATCGCGACCAGCGCCTACTCCTCCTTCTCGTCCTGCCGCCAGTACCGCGAGGACTACGCCGCGGCGCTCGACGCCACCGGCCTGGAGGGCGAGCTGCGGATCGACAAGGTGCGCCAGTTCTTCGACCACCCGGGCTTCGTCATGCCGTTCGTCAAGGCCGTGCACGACGGCCTCGAGGAGCTGCAGGGGCGCCTCCCGGGAATCGACCTCACCTCCGAGGTGGAGGTGCTGTTCTCGACGCACTCGATCCCGATGGCCGACGCCGAGCGCAGCGGACCGCACGAGCGCCACGACGACGGCACCGTCGTGGACGTGCACGGCTTCGGTGCGGGCGGCGCCTACGAGGCGCAGCACCTCGCCGTGGCCGAGGTCGTCATGGCGGCGGCCACCACCGAGGACGTGCCGTGGCAGCTCGTCTACCAGTCGCGCTCCGGCCCGCCCACGCAGCCGTGGCTCGAGCCCGACATCAACGACGCGATCGCCGAGCTGCCCGCCCGGGGCCGCAAGGCCGTGCTCATCGTGCCGCTGGGCTTCGTGTCGGACCACATGGAGGTCATGTGGGACCTCGACAACGAGGCCCTCGAGACGTCCGAGGAGAACGGCCTCGTCGCGATCCGCGTCGCCACGCCCGGCACCGACCCGCTCTACGTGGCCGGCCTCGTCGACCTCGTGCTCGAGCGGGTCAACGGCACCCCGACCGAGGAGCGCCCGTCGATGACGGCGCTCGGCCCCTGGTACGACGTCTGCCGCCCCGGCTGCTGCGAGAACGTCCGCGCCGGCTTCAAGCCCGCGCTCGCGGGAGTCGCTCCGTGACGGAGGTGCGTCGGTGAGCATCCGGGTGGGCACGCGCGCGAGCGCCCTCGCCGTCGCCCAGACCCGCATGACGGCCGGTCGCATGGCGGCCGCCGCGGGCGTGCCCGTCGAGCTGGTGCGGATCGAGTCCGACGGCGACCGCATGACGGGCTCGCTGGCGTCCCTCGGCGGCACCGGCGTCTTCGTGAGCGCCCTGCGGGACGCGCTGCTGGCGGGGCGCTGCGACGCGATCGTGCACTCCCTGAAGGACCTGCCGACGGCTCCCGTCGAGGGGCTCGTCCTGGGCGCCGTGCCGGAGCGCGAGGACCCGCGCGACGCCCTCTGCGCGCGCGACGGCCGCACGCTGGCGACCCTGCCCGCGGGAGCCCGCGTCGGCACCGGCTCCCCGCGGCGTCGTGCCGCGCTGCTGGCGGCCCGCCCCGATCTCGAGATCGTCGACATCCGCGGCAACATCGACACGCGCCTGCGCCGGGTGACGGAGGAGGGCGACTCGGCTCTGGACGCCATCGTCCTGGCGGTCTCGGGGCTGAGCCGGCTCGGCCGGACCGAGGCGATCACCGAGCTGCTCGACTTCGACGTCTCGCCGCACGCGCCCGGACAGGGCGCTCTGGCGATCGAGGTCCGCGACGAGGAGCCGTCGGACGAGCTCCGCGCGGCCCTCGCCGCTGTCGAGCACACTCCGACCCGCGCCGCCATCACGGCCGAGCGCAGCCTTCTCGCCGCGCTGGAGGCCGGCTGCGCCGCTCCGATCGGTGCGACCGCCTCGACGGCGGGGGACGAGGTCGTGCTGCGCGGCGTCGTCTTCGCGACCGACGGCTCCGCGTCGCTCGTCCGAGAGGTGAGGGAGCGGGTCGGTAACGGTTCGATCGGCGGAGGTCGACATTCGGCGGATCCGCAGTATGGTGGTCGCGAACTGCCCGTCGTCGAAGCCGCGTTCCATTGCGGCTCTCTGCTCGCTGACGCGCTCCTCGGTGCGGGTGCCGCCGACCTCGCACCCCTGGGAGCCCCTTCGTGATCGTCCCCGCCGCCTACTCCCAGTGGGAGAAGCCGTTGCAGGGCTGGCGCGTGCTCGTCCCCCGCGGTGGCCCGTGGGGCGACGGCGTCGCCGCGGCCCTCCGCGCCAAGGGCGCCTCTCCTGTCGTCGCGCCCATGATCAACTTCGCTCCGACCGACGACTTCCCGGCGCTCGAGCAGGCCCTCGCCGACCTCGAGGCCGGCGCGTTCGACTGGATGACCGTCACGAGCGCGACCACCGTCGACGTCCTCTCGCTGCTGCGCACCAGGGTCCCCCCGAGCACCCGCGTCGCCGCGGTCGGCGAGACCACGGCCGCCGCGCTCGTCGCCGCCGGCTACGCCGTCGACCTCGTCCCGTCCGAGGACAACTCCGCCCGCGGTCTCCTGGCCGAGTGGGAGGAGGCGACCGGCGGCAAGCACCCGCTGCGCGTCCTCACCCTGCGCTCCGAGATCGCCAAGCCGCTGCTGACCGAGGGCCTCACGCGCATCGGCCACGACGTCCGCTCGGTCGTCGCCTACCGCACGGTCGGCGTCCCCGTCGAGGACCGTGTCGTCGCCGATGTCGCGAGCGGCGCGGTGCACGCGATCCTCGTCACTTCGGGGAGCGTCGCCGAGCAGGTGCAGAGCCAGCTCGGCCCGATCCCGGAGTCGACCCTCGTCGCGGCCATCGGTCCGCAGACCGCGAAGGACGCGCGGGCGTTCGGCCTCCGCGTCGACGTCGTCGCCGACGAGCGCTCGGCGTCGTCCCTGATCGACGCGGTCGCCCGTGTCGCCGCGGAGCACGCCGGCCGCTGAACGGTCGCTCCCTCGACGTCCGCCGAGACCAGGGGGGTGTCGGCTGTCGGTCGGGCGGGCCGTCGCCGGCCGAGGTTCTGCTCCAGGAGCCGCTCATCCGAGCGGAGTTAGGCTGGAAGCATGATCGCCATCCGTCCGCGGCGACTCCGCACCACCCCGGCGATGCGCCGGCTCGTGCAGGAGACCCGCATCCACCCGGCCCAGCTCGTCCTCCCCCTCTTCGTCGCGGAGGGCATCACCGACGCCCGTCCGATCGGCTCCATGCCGGGGGTGATGCACCACTCGCTCGACAGCGTGCGAGGAGCGGTGACCGAGGCGGCCGAGGCGGGACTGGGCGGCGTCATGCTGTTCGGCGTGCCCACCACTCGCGACGCGGTCGGCTCGGGCGCGACCGATCCCGACGGGATCCTCAACGCCGCCACCCGCGCGGTGGTGGCGGAGGTCGGCGACGCGCTGGTCGTGCAGACCGACCTCTGCCTGGACGAGTTCACCGACCACGGGCACTGCGGGGTCCTCGACGAGCACGGCCGCGTCGACAACGACGCGACGCTCCTCCGCTACGAGGAGATGGCGCTCGCCCAGGCCGAGGCGGGGTCGCACCTGCTCGGGCTCTCGGGGATGATGGACGGCCAGGTCGGCGCCCTCCGCGGCGCCCTGGACGAGTCGGGTCACCTGGACACGGCGATCCTCGCCTACTCGGCGAAGTACGCATCGAGCTTCTACGGGCCGTTCCGCGAGGCCGTCCAGTCGACGCTCGAGGGCGATCGCCGCACCTACCAGCAGGACCCGGCCAACCGCCGCGAGGGTCTGCGCGAGGCGACGCTCGATCTCGCCGAGGGCGCCGACGTCGTGATGGTGAAGCCCGCGATGAGCTACCTCGACGTGCTGGCCGATGTGGCCGCCGTCTCGGACGTCCCCGTCTGGGCGTACCAGGTGTCGGGGGAGTACGCGATGATCGAGGCCGCCGCCGCGAACGGCTGGATCTCGCGCGAGCCCGCGATCCTGGAATCCGTCACGGGCATCCTCCGCGCCGGTGCCGACGCCGTGCTGACCTACTGGGCGGTCGAGATCGCGCGCGATCTGCTGAAGCGCTGATCGCCGCCCCTCCTCGTCCACCGGGCGCGCAGCGAGCGCGCCGTATCGTGGAGGGGTGACTTCCCCGGTGAACGCCGTCTCGGCGAACGACAGCCTCTACGAGCGTGCCCGGCACGCGATCCCCGGCGGCGTGAACTCGCCCGTCCGCGCCTTCCGCTCGGTCGGCGGGACGCCCCGCTTCATGGTCTCGGCCTCGGGTCCGCACATCACGGACGCCGACGGGCGCGAGTACGTCGATCTGGTGTGCTCGTGGGGCCCGGCCGTGCTGGGCCACGCCCACCCGGAGGTCGTGGCGGCGGTGCAGGAGGCGGCCGCGCGCGGCCTCTCGTTCGGCGCCTCGACCCCGGCCGAGACCGAGCTCGCCGAGCTCGTCGAGGCGCGGATCACCGCGGGCGGCGTCTCCCCGATCGAGAAGCTGCGGCTCGTCTCGACCGGCACCGAGGCCACCATGACCGCGATCCGGCTCGCCCGCGGAGTCACAGGGCGCGATCTGCTGATCAAGTTCTCGGGCCACTACCACGGCCACTCCGACGGGCTCCTGGCCGACGCCGGCTCCGGACTCGCGACCCTGTCGCTGCCCGCCTCGGCCGGCGTCACGGCCGCGACGGCCGCGCAGACGATCGTGCTGCCCTACAACGACCTCGACGCCGTGCGCGCCGTCCTCGCGGAGCGCGGCTCCGAGATCGCCGCGGTGATCACCGAGGCGGCGGCCGCGAACATGGGCGTCGTCGCTCCCGAGGCGGGCTTCAACGCGGCCCTCGCCGATCTCGTGCACGCCAACGGCTCGCTGCTGATCATGGACGAGGTGCTCACCGGTTTCCGGGTGAGCGCCGGCGGCTGGTGGGGCCTCGAGAACCGCGGCGCCGAGACCCCGTACCGCGCCGACCTCTACACCTTCGGCAAGGTCATCGGAGGCGGCATGCCGGTCGCCGCGCTCGGCGGCCGCGCGGACGTGATGGACCACCTCGCTCCGCTGGGCCCGGTGTACCAGGCGGGCACGCTGTCCGGGAACCCGGTCGCCGTCGCCGCGGGCATCCGCACGCTGCAGCTGGCCGACGACGCGGTCTACGCCGCGCTCGACGCCACCGCAGCGACCCTCCAGCGGGAGGTGTCGGCGGCTCTGTCGGCCGAGGGGGTCGCGCACACGGTGCAGACGGCCGGCAACCTGTTCAGCTTCGTCTTCACCGATCTCGGGCGACCCGTCCGCGACTACGCCGAGGTGCAGGCGCAGGACGCGTTCCGCTATCCCGCGTTCTTCCACTCGATGCTCGACTCGGGAGTCTCGCTCCCGCCGTCGGTCTTCGAGGCCTGGTTCGTGTCGGCCGCGCACGACGACGCCGCGATCGGCCGCATCGTCGACGCGCTGCCCGCGGCGGCGAAGGCGGCTGCGGCAGCGCGTCCGTGATGCGTCCGTGAGGACCGGCCGGGCGGCGCAGGCCGCCCGGCCGGGCGATCTCAGCGGCGCGCGACCGACTTCGGCAGGACGAACACCAGCGCGAAGGCCGCGACGGCCATCAGCGTGCTGAGCAGCATCGCGGGTGCGGCGGCGTCCAGGAAGCCCGAGGCCACGGTGTCGGGTCCGGTGATGACCAGCCCTCCGAAGAGGACGCTGCCGATCACCGCGATGCCCACGGCCGAGCCGATGCGCTGGATGGCCGAGATCACGCCGCTCGCCGCGCCCGCGTCCTGCGGGTCGACGGTGGCGACGATGAACTGCACGTTCGGGGCGATGAAGAAGCCGTTGCCGAGTCCCGCGATCAGCAGGGGAGCGAGCAGCTGCCAGTTGGTGAGGGAGTCCGGAGTGGCGTTCAGCAGCACGAGCCACACCCAGGCCAGCCCGATCGCGAGGAGGCCGCTGCCGAGGACGAGGACGTTGCGGCCCAGCCGCGCGGTGAGGCGGTTGCTCTGCGAGGAGCTGATGATGCTGCCGGTGGCGAAGGGGATCGAGACCAGTCCGGACTCGAGTGCCGTGTGGCCCAGGCCCGACTGCCACAGCAGCGAGATCGTGAAGAAGATGCTCGTGAAGGCCGCGAAGTAGACCAGCGCCAGGATCACGCCTCCGGTGAAAGCCGGGTGGCGGAAGAGCGACGGCGGGACCAGCGGCGTGCGTCCGCGGCGGACGTACAGGACCTCCCACGCGCCGAAGGCGGCCAGCAGCACGGCGCCGCCGACGATCGAGAGGATCGTCCAGAGCGGCCAGCCCTCGTCCTCGCCCTGGATCAGCGGGACGAGCAGTGCGACGAGTCCGCCCGAGACCAGGACGAGGCCGAGCCAGTCGACACCGCCGCTGGGCGCGCGCGGGCCCGACTCCAGCTCGCGGCGGGCGGGGAGCAGGCGTGCCGCGGCGATCAGCGTCGCGACTCCGATGGGCAGGTTCACCCAGAACACGAGGCGCCAGCCGTTCTCGTCGCCGAAGGCCTGGATGATCAGGCCGCCGATGATCGGGCCGAGCGCCGACGAGACGCCGAGGACGGCGCCCATGATCGCGAAGGCCTTCCCTCGCGAGGGTCCCCGGAAGAGCAGCTGGATGTAGGCGTTGACCGCCGGCACGAACATGCCTCCTGCGAGGCCCTGCACGACGCGGGCGATGACGAGCTGGACGTCGTCGGCCGCGAGGCCGCAGGCGAAGCTCGCGACGGTGAAGAGCGCGACTCCGCTGACGAAGACCCACTTGTGGCCGAAGCGGTCGCCGAGGCGCCCCGCCGGGATCAGGGCGAGCCCGAACGCCAGCGCGTAGCCCGAGATGATCCACGACAGCGTCGACTCCGAGGCGTCGAGCGTGGTGCGGATGGTCGGCAGCGCGACGTTGACGATCGTGGTGTCGAGCAGGGCGATGAACATGCCCGCGAGCAGGACGATCAGCGAGCGCCAGGCCCGGCGGTCGGGAGCGGGAGGGGCGCCGGTCGCGCCGCGGTCGGTCGACGTCTCGGTCATGGGGAGGGCCTTTCGGGCAGAGGGGAGGAGTGCGCGGGACGGGCCGCGGGGGCACGACGGCACAACCTGCGAACTCTCGCAGACGCACCCGCGCTTCCCCGAGCCGATGGCTGTGCACGCCCTCAGACGAGGGTCAGCGCAGGAGGGCCGGCGGACGAGGCTCAGCGCGAGCGCTCGGCCCGCCGCGCGCAGTCGATGCAGAGCTCCGCGGTGGGACGGGCGGCGAGGCGCGCCGACCCGATGGGCCGCCCGCACGAGGCGCAGTCGCCGTAGCCGCCGTCGCCGACCCGGCGGCGGGCCTCGGCGAGCTCCCGCTCCGTCCGCGTCAGAGCGTCGCGCACCCCGGCCATCCGCGACCACTCCGCCGAGAGCGGCGTGCCCTCGGGGTCGTGCTCGTCGTCGGCCGTGCCGTCGCTGCGGGCCAGCAGCAGCTCGGCGAGGGCCTCGTCGAGGACGGCCGCCTCGCGGCGCGCCTCGTCCTGCCGCTCGACGAGCAGCGCGTCCAGGCGTCGCAGCTCGTCGGGATCCATCGGCATCCGTCCATGGTCGCACCGCCGAGCGATCCGTTCCCCGGCGGTGCGGGGACTCGGGGCAGACTAGAGGCATGCCCGTCGTGACCGTGCTCCCCGACCGCCTCGAACTGCGACTGACGAGGGCCGAGCGCCTGCTCGCCTTCCATCGCGGAGACGTCGTGATCGACCGCGCGAGCATCCGCTCGGCGACGGTCACCGAGGACCCGTGGATCTGGGTCCGCGGCATCCGCGCGCCCGGCACGGCCGTGCCGCTCACGATCGCCGCCGGCACGTGGAAGTTCCACGGCGGCAAGGACTTCCTGCTGATCAAGCGCACGGCCGCGGCCGTGGTGATCGACCTCGTCGACGAGGACTGGTCGCGCTTGATCATCAGCACGAAGCACGCCCCCGAGCTCATCGCGGCCCTGCAGCTCGGCCCGACGACGGCGGCGATACCGATCATCGAGACGGACGACCTCGTCGTGGTCCCGGAGGTGGCCGAGCAGGCCGCGGCGCGGCTCGCGGCGGCGGACGAGGCGGCCGTCGCCCGCGAGACGGAGGCGGCCGGTGCGGCCGAGGCCGACCGCCCGAGCGTGCCGCCCGCGTCGCCCGCCGAGGACGCGGCGCTCGACACGGCTCAGGTGGTGGCCGAGACGTCCGCGGTCGCCGAGGCGGTGGCCGAGAAGAAGGCCGCGCCGACGAAGCGGCCGACGCCGACGAAGCC
>NZ_JAMRYM010000033.1:0-34308 GCF_023743255.1 Rathayibacter rubneri
CCCCTCCGCGACGCCCTGCTCGCCTGCCTCGCCGTGCCCCGCTGGGCCGACGAGGTGGCGGCCGGAGCGCCGTACGCCTCGACCGGACTGCTCGCCGACGCCGCCGACCGCGTCGCCCGCACTCTCACAGCGGAGGAGATCGAGTCGGCCCTGGCCGACCACCCGCGGATCGGCGAGCGGCACGCCGCCTCCGGACGCGCCTCCGCCTTCTCGGCTGCCGAGCAGGCCGCGAGCCTCTCGAGCGACGAGGCCCTGGCCGAGCGCCTGATCGCGGGCAACCGCGCGTACGAGGAGCGGTTCGACCGGGTCTTCCTCATCCGCGCGGCCGGTCGCTCGCGCGAGGAGATCGTCGCCGAGCTCGAGCGCCGCCTCGCCCTCGACGACGAGGCCGAGAGCGCGATCGTCGCCGACCAGCTCCGCGAGATCACCGTCCTGCGCGTCCGCGCCCTCGGGCCGGCCACCGGCGCCGTCGTCGAGGAGGCCGCCCGATGAGCGCGCACACCAGCCACGTCACGACCCACGTCCTCGACGCCGTGCAGGGGAGGCCCGCTCGGGGGGTCCCTGTCGTGCTCGAGGCGCGCGCCGGCTCGGGCTGGGAGCGGCTCGCCGAGGCGATCACCGACTCCGACGGGCGCGTCGCCGCCTTCGGGCCCCGGTCGCTGCCCGCGGGCGTCTACCGGGTCGTCTTCGACACCGCCGCCTACTTCGGCGACGTCGAGTCGTTCTACCCGGAGGTGGTGATCGCGTTCCGGCTCGCCGACGAGGGCGCTCACTACCACGTGCCGCTGCTGCTGAGCCCGTTCGCCTACTCGACGTACCGCGGGAGCTGAGGGTGCAGCTCCAGGACGTCCTCGACGCGCCGCAGTTGCGGATCCGCGCCGTCTTCACCCCTCCCGAGGCGCTCGCGCGCCCGGTGAACTGGACCTTCACGACCGACCTGCTCGACCCTCGCCGCTACCTCGCGCGCGACCAGCTCGTGCTGACCGGCATGATGTGGCGCCGCACCCCCGAGGACAGCGAGACCTTCGTGTCGGCGGTGGCCGCCTCCGGTGCCGTCGCCCTGCTCGCGGGCGAGGGCCTCTACGGCTTCGTGCCCGACGACGTCGTCGAGGCGTGCCGCGCGCACGGAGTGGCGCTGTTCGCTGTGCCCGCCGACGTCTCGTTCGCGTCGATCACCGCGCACCTCTCGAACGCCCTCGCGGGCGACCGGGTGGCGAGGCTCACCGCGGGGCTCGCCCGCCAGCGGCAGCTGCTGACGGAGGTCTACCGCGGCCAGCTCCTCGACGAGCTGATCGCGCGGACGTCGGGCGAGCTCGGGCGTCCCGTGCGCGTGCTGACCGCCACCGGGCGCTCCGCCGCGTGCGCCGAGCCGCTCGGCCTCACCGAGATCGAGCGGGTGGTGCACGCCGGGCTCACCGCGCGGCAGAACCCCGTGACGGTCGCGGACGCTCACGGCGGCACGCTCTCGGTCTTCGCGGTCGGCGGAGCCGACGAGCACCGGGCGACGCAGTGGTTCGTGGTCGTGGCCGGCGACTGGAACGAGTGGCACCCGTCCTTGCTGGACGCCGTCACCGAGCTGACCGGAGTGGTGGGTCTCTACCGCCTGCAGCGCGACGCCGAGACGCTCGCCGACACGGCCCTCGCCGATCGGCTGCTCGAGCTGGTCGAGGAGGACAGCGAGCAGCCCGAGGCGGCGGTGTACCTCCGCCAGCTCGGGCTGGGAGGTGCGGGGCGCTGCGCCGTGATCGCCGCCGGATTCGACGACGACGACTCCTCCGAGCTCGCCCGCCGGATCCTCACCGACGCCGCCTCCCACCTCGGACGCGCGGTGGTCGGCCGCGATGCGGACGGCCGGGTCGTGGCGGTGCTCCCGGTCGACGCGACCGACGCGATCCCCACGGGCGCCGATCCGCTCTCGGTCGTCACTGCGGCGCTGCGCCGGGTCGGGTCCGGGCTCGGCGGCCAGGTGCTGCGCGTGGGGACGAGCGCCGCGACTCCGCTCGCCGCCCTCGGCGGTGCCCTGCGCTCGGCGCGGTACGGGATGCTGCTGCCGGGAGTGCCCGGCGACGGCTCGAGCGTGCGGATCAACGACGCGGGTGAGGTGACCTCGGCGGTGCAGCTGCTGACCGCGGTGCCGGACCACCTCCGGAGCGTCTTCGTCGAGCTCGTGCTCGGCCGGCTGATCGAGCACGACGCCCGCTACAACTCGCAGCTCGTCGCGACGCTCGCGGCGTTCCTCGAGTGCGGCGGCTCGTGGGTGCGCGCCGCGGAGCAGACGCACCTGCACCTCAACACCGTGCGGTACCGGATCGCGCGAGTCGAGGAGCTGACGCAGCGCGACCTCTCGAACACGTCGGACCGCGCGGACCTGTTCCTGGCGCTGCAGCTGCGCTGAGGGGCGCGGGGGCTGCTCCGGAGCGTCTCCGTGCGGTCTGCAGGGGATCCGCCGCCCCTGCTCGGCGTGTCTGCGTGCGGTCTGCAGGGGATCCGCCGCCCCCGCTCGGCGTGCCCGCGTGCGGTCTGCAGGGGATCCGCGGCCCGTGCGCACCGGCGGGGCGGGGGAAGGCGCGTTCCCGCGCGGAACCCCTGCAGACGGTACGAGCCCCTGCAGAGCGCACAGGGTCTCACTCCGGAGGGCGTCCGTCCCGTCTGCAGGGGATTCCGGCACCCGCGCGTCGGTCTGGCGGAGGAACGCGCGTTCCCGTGGGGATCCCCTGCTGATCGTGCGCATACCCCCTGCAGACCGTGCCGACTCCTGCAGACCGTGCCGACTCCTGCAGATCCTTCCCACCCTGCAGATCGTGCGGGCCCTGCAGACCGGACCGGGGCCTACTCCGGAGCGAGCACCTCGCGGCCCCGCACGTGCACGGCGGCGATCGCCGGCTCGCGGAGCCCCATCAGCAGCGCGAAGAGCAGCTGGGCGGTGGCGGTCGCCTCGTCGTCGGCCCGGATCCCGCGCTCGAGCACGTCGGCCAGCGGCTCCCAGCGCGAGGGCTCGATGCGGAGGAAGTCGGCGTCCTTGCCGAGATCGAAGTTGCCGAACCGCTCCTCCATGTCGAGCGCGCGGGCCCCCGCGAGGGTCGCCGAGAAGAGCATCTCGGCGGGGTGCAGCGCGACCGACGCGTCCCCGGGCTCCGACAGGTGCACCTTGAAGGCGTCGTTCGCGACGCGCGACAGCAGCCATTCGTCGCCGGCGCCGACGTCGCTGCCGAGCGCCACCGTCACTCCGCTCGCCACCGTGCGCCGCCACGGCATGGTGCCCGAGCCGAGGAACTGCTGCGACGTGGGGCAGTGCGCGATCGAGGTGCCGGTCTCGGCGAGGCGGTGCAGCTCCGCGTCCTGGCAGTGGACGGCGTGCGCGAGGATCGTGCGCCGGCCCAGCAGCGACGAGCCGCCGTGCGCGGAGCCGGGGAGGAAGAGCCCGTCGTAGGTGTCGAGATAGCTGCGCGTGCCGTATGAGCCGAGCACGGCGGCGATCTCGCCGTCGCCGGGGCGGTCGTTCTCGTTGAGGTGGCTGTGCACGTAGACGCCGCGGCCGCGCACGTCGTCGTAGAGGTCGCCGAGGGCTCCCAGGGTGGTCGGCGTGACCGAGAGCGAGAAGCGCGGCACGATCGCGACCTGCAGCAGAGCGGTCGCGGAGTCGCCGGTGTCGACCGCGTGCCAGCGCTCGATCTCGGCGGCGACGAGGTCGACCGCCTCGGTCTCGCCCGTGAACAGGGGGGCGGCGGAGGCGGGTCCGACGGTCTGCACGCCGCGTCCGGAGACGAGGCGCAGGCCCGAGTCGCGGGTCCGCTCGAACAGGGCGTCCTGCGCGTGCGGGAACGCCGATCCGAAGACCATCGCCGCGGTGGTGCCTGCGGCGACGCGCCGACGGGTGAAGTCGCGGGCGATCCGCGTCGCGAACTCCTCGTCGGCGAGCCGCGCCTCCGCCGGGAAGATCGTGCCGTCGAGCCACTCGAGCAGCTGGCCGCCGCCGAAGCCGTCGATCGAGTAGGTCTGAGGGAAGTGGACGTGCGCGTCGACGAAGCCGGGCACGAGGATCGCGGAGGAGTCCCCCGTGACGCCGGCACCGCGATGGGCGTCCGGCAGGTCGGCGAAGCGGCCGGTCCAGACGATGACGCCGGAGTCGTCCACGACCAGCGCGCCGTCCGGCACCGAGACGAGGGCCTCGCGGGCCTGCTCGAGCGTCGGACGGCCCGCGACGTGCAGGAGGTGCCCGCGGTGGACGGTGGTCACACCAGTCCCGTGTAGGCGTACCAGGCCGGGCCGGCGTCCGGTGCGTCGTCGCGGACGACGCTCGCCTGGATGAGCCCGTAGGGGCGGTCCGCGGCGTGGAACACCTCGCCGTCGTTCGCGACCCCGAACGGCGACAGGTCGTAGAGGAAGTGGTGCTTGTTGGGAGCGGAGAGCCGGACCTCGACGATCTGCGGGAACTCCTCCAGCACCGCCTTGCCCATCTCGAAGAGCGTCTGCTGCAGGGCGAGGGAGTGCACGGTGGCGAAGCGGCTGATCATCAGCGCCTTCACGCCGGCGTAGAGGGCCTCCCAGTCGAGCGAGGCGAGCTCCTCCGGGGTCAGCGCGAACCGCCACTTCGCGACCAGCGAGGTCGCCATGACGCGGTCGCTGGTCGGCTGCAGCACGGTGTACGGGTCGGTGAGGAAGCCGTGGAACTCGGAGCCCGTCGACTTCAGGATCGTCAGGTCCTTGAAGCCGCCGGTGACCCAGACCTGCTGGGCCTCGCCCGTGCCCTCGACGGAGACGGACGCGGTGCGCACCTCCTGGCCCTTCCGGACCCAGGTGTGGTCGTGCTCCCGGCCGTCGACGAGGACGCGCTCCCACGCGAACTCCTCGATCTCGATCCGCGCCCCGTGCACCGGTGCGTAGCCGTCCACGAAGTGGCGGGCGAGCTCGAGGCCGTACGCCTCGATCGAGCGCAGGCCCTTCTCCTTCGCGAAGGAGTAGGCGGTCTGCTTCTGCGTGTCCGTCGGCAGCACCGCGGACTGGTCCCCCTCGAGGTGCGCGGCCTCGAAGTCGCCGCGCAGCGCGGTCGAGACGGTGACGTCGCGGATCTCGTGGCGCGGGGTGTCGCGGTAGATCCGGACGACGCGGTTCTCGGCCTTCCCGTACTGGTGGTCTCCGAGGATGATCGACATGTCCGCTCCTGTTCGCGTTCGGGATGGGCGGTGGCGGGTGCCCGTCTGCCAGGATGCCGCTCCGCACCGCCGCGCCGCTTCGTCCGAGCGCTCAGCATCGGGCGCTCGTCGGGCTCCAGTCTTGTGCGATCCGTCCGGATCCGGCGCCGGACCCGCTCCTGTTCACACGCCCGAAACGCGGCCGGAACACGACGGTCAGGGACGCTCGAGGAGTCGCCCGACAGGGACCGTCGAGCTCGCGTCGACCCGGCGCCCGCCGACCCAGGTGCCCGTCACCGCGCCGCGGATCGCGCGGCCGTCGTACGCCGACACCTTGTTCTTGTGCGCGAGGGCCTCCACGTCGACGTGCGACTGCGCCTCCGGGTCGAAGGCGACGAGGTCGGCGTCGGCGCCTGCCCGCAGCAGGCCCTTCTGCCCGAGCCCGGCGAAAGCGGCGGTGCCCGTCGACATCCACGCGACGACCTGCTCGAGCGGGATCCCGCGCTCGCGGGCCCCGGTCCACACGGCGCGGAAGCTGAGCTCGAGCCCTGAGATGCCTCCCCAGGCGAGGCCGAAGTCGCCGTCGTGCGCGAACTTCAGCTCCTTCGTGGCGGGGGAGTGGTCGGAGGCGATGATGTCGATCGTGCCGTCGAGCAGGCCCTTCCAGAGCAGCTCGCGGTTGTGCTCGTCGCGGATCGGAGGGCAGCACTTGTACTGCGTGCCGCCGTCGGGGATCGTCTCGGCGTCGAAGGTGAGGTAGTGCGGGCAGGTCTCCGCGGTGATGCGCAGACCCTCCGCCTTCGCCTCGCGCAGCAGCGGCAGGGCCTTCGCGGAGGAGAGGTGGAGGATGTGCGCGCGCCCGCCGGTCTCGCGGACCGCCTCGATCACGTGCAGGATCGCGCTGCTCTCGGACTCGTCGGGGCGCGAGGCCACGAACGCGTCGTAGGAGGTGCCGCCCGCGTTCGTGTGCGCGTCGAGCTCGTCCGGGTCCTCGGCGTGCACGATCAGCAGACCGTCGAAGGCGGCGATCTCGTGCATCGCCTCGAAGAGCTGATCGGTCGACAGGTGCGGGAACTCGTCCACCCCGCTGGGCGAGAGGAAGCACTTGAAGCCGAACACCCCGGCGTCGTGCAGCTCGCGGAGGGTGCCGAGGTTGCCGGGGACCGCTCCGCCCCAGAAGCCCACGTCGACCAGGGCCTGAGGGCCGGCGGCGGCGCGCTTGGCCTCCAGCCCGGCGACCGTGGTCGTGGGCGGGATCGAGTTGAGCGGCATGTCCAGGAGCGTCGTGACGCCGCCGGCAGCGGCGGCGCGAGTGGCGGACGCGAAGCCCTCCCACTCGGTGCGGCCGGGCTCGTTCACGTGCACGTGGGTGTCGACGACACCGGGGATCAGGACCTGGCCGTCGGGCAGCTCGACGGTCTCGCGGGCCTCCCACGGCGCATCGATCTGGCTCACCGCGACGATCAGGCCCTCGGCGACGGCCACGCTCGCGGGCTGGAACCCGTGCTCGGTGAGAACGGCGGTGGAGCGGATCACGAGGTCGAGCGAGGGGGCGTCGGAAGGCATGGATCGACCTTATACTCGGCATGTTTCCTGCGAGTGAGCGGCCTCCGCCCGCCCGCAGACCGGCGGCGCCGCCTCCCACCCGCTGCCCGAGGAGGCCGTGATGCTCGAGCTCGCCGTCCCGATCCTGCAGCGCGTCGAGGCGGGCGAGCGGGTCGCGGTCGTGACCGTCACGCACGTCTTCGGCTCTGCTCCCCGAGCCCTCGGCTCGTCGATGGCGGTCGACGCGAGCGGAGCCGCGATCGGCTCCATCTCGGGCGGCTGCGTCGAGGCGCAGGCCTACGCTCTCGCGCAGGACGTCCTCGGCACGGGTGCCGCGGCAGCCGACCACTTCGGCTTCGACGACGAGGCAGCGTTCTCGGCCGGCCTCTCCTGCGGCGGGCAGCTGCGCGTCTTCGGCCACGCTGTCGACGCCGGGTCGGGAGCCGTCCTGGCCGAGCTGCGCGCGGTGCGCGCCGGACGTCCCGCGGGGCTCGCGATGATCGTCGGCGGTCCCGAGGAGCTGGTCGGCCTGGTGCTGACCGGCGCGACCCGCGCTCAGGACGTGGTCGGCCCCTCCCTCGACGACGACACTCTGCGGCGGATCCTCGCCGAGCGCGAGTCGCGGCTGCGCTCGGGACGCTCGGCGACGATCGAGATCGACTGCCAGGGCGTGGAGCTCGAGGTGGCGTTCGTCGTGAGCGCCGAGAAGCCGCGCCTGATCGTCTTCGGCGCGGTCGACTTCTCGGCCGCCCTCTGCGCCGCCGGAGCCCTGCTGGGCTACCGCGTGACGGTGTGCGACGCCCGTCCGGTCTTCGCGACGGCCGAGCGCTTCCCGGGGGCCGACGAGGTCGTCGTCGACTGGCCGTCGGACTACCTCGCCCGGACGGCGGTCGACGAGCGGACGGTGATCGCCGTGCTCACTCACGACGAGAAGTTCGACGTCCCGCTGCTCGAGCTCGCGCTCACACTGCCGGTCGCCTACGTCGGGGCGATGGGCTCCCGGCGGACGCACGAGCGGCGGCTGTCCCTGCTCCGCGAGGCGGGCGCGACCGAGGAGGCGCTCGCACGGCTGCACTCGCCGATCGGACTCGACATCGGGGCGTCCACGCCCGAGGAGACCGCGGTGTCGATCCTCGCGGAGGTGCTCGCCGTGCGGGCGGGCGCCTCGGGCGCGCCCCTGCGCGGCGGTGCGGGACCCATCCACGCGGCGACGCCCTGACAGGTCGGCCCGCCGCGGGTAACGACCGCGAAACACGGACCCGCCATGCTCGAGGGATGCAGCGCCACATCATCACCGGAGCCCACGTCGCGACCGTCGACGCGCTCGGCACCGAGCACCCCAGCGGGCACGTCGTCGTCGACGGCTCGCGCATCGTCGCCGTCGGAGCGGGGGAGGCGCCCGCATGGGCGCTCGAGGGCCGCGCTCCGACCGGGCTCCCCGCCGCGGAGCCCGTCTCGATCACCCGCGTCGACGGCCGCGGCCACCTGCTGACCCCCGGGCTGATCAACACCCACCACCACCTCTACCAGTGGCTGACCCGCGGCTGGGCGCAGGACTCGATCCTCTTCGACTGGCTCGTCGCGCTGTACCCCGCGTGGTCGCGGATCGACGCCGACCTCACGCGCTCCGCCTCGCTCGGCGCCATGGGCGTGCTCGCCCGCTCCGGCTGCACGACCGTCGGCGACCACCACTACGTCTTCCCGCGGGGCTCCGGCGACATCGTCGGCGGCATCGTCGACGCGGCCGCCACCCTCGGGGTGCGGCTCCACGCGACCCGCGGCTCGATGGACCTCGGCGAGTCGCAGGGCGGGCTGCCGCCGGACTTCGCCGTGGAGACGACCGCGGCGGCCCTCGAGGCGAGCGGGGCGGCCGTCGAGCGCTACCACGACGCCTCCTTCGAGTCGATGGTGCGCGTCGCCATCGCCCCCTGCTCGCCCTTCTCGGTGACCCCGGATCTGCTCCGCGAGTCCGCGGTCCTCGCTCGGCAGCTGGGCGTGCGGCTGCACACGCACGGCTCCGAGACGATCGAGGAGGACGCGTACACGCGCGAGGCCTTCGGCATGTCGCCCACCGACTACCTCGAGTCGCTCGGCTGGCTCGGCGACGACGTGTGGATGGCGCACTGCGTGCACCTCGACGACGACGCGATCGCGAAGTTCGCGGCCACCGGCACCGGAGTCGCGCACTGCCCGTCCTCGAACGGCCGGCTCGCCGCGGGCATCGCACCGGTGCCGCAGCTGCTGGCGGCCGGGGTGCCGGTGGGGCTCGGCGTCGATGGTGCCGCGTCGAACGAGTCGGGGCAGCTCGGCATCGAGATCCGAGAGGCCGTGCTGATGAACCGACTGCGCGCCGGAGCCGATCGCATGAGCGCCCGCCAGGCGCTCTCCGTCGCGACGATCGGAGGTGCACGCGTGCTCGGCCGGCAGGACGAGATCGGCTCGATCGAGGTCGGCAAGCTCGCCGACCTGGCGCTGTGGAGGGTCGACGGGATCGAGCACGCGGGCATCGCGGACCCGGTCGCCGCCCTCGCCCTCGGCTCGCAGCCGCCGCTGACGCTGGTGCTGGTCAACGGCCGCCCGACGGTGTCGGCGGGGCGCCTCGTGAACGCGGACGAGGACGCGATCGCCCGCGAGGTCGCCCACGCGAGCGCGGAGCTCGCCTCCCGCGTCTGACCGCGCTCCCCGCTGGAGTACGCGGGTCTCGATACGCCGCCTGCGGCGGCTACTCGACCAGCAGGAGTGCGCGCAGCCTTGTCTGCTGATCGAGTAGCCCGCGGAGCGGGCGTCTCGAGATCGGCGTCCGCCAGGGGTGGGTGGGTCTCGATACGCCGCCTTCGGCGGCTACTCGACCAGCAGGAGTGCGCGCAGGCTCCGGGCTCCGGACTGCGTGCGGCCTTCCCTGCTGATCGAGTAGCCCGCTTCGCGGGCGTATCGAGATCCGGATCCGCCCGGAGCGGTGGGTCTCGACACGTCGCCTGCGGCGGCTGCTCGACCAGCAGAGTGCGCGCGCGGACTGCGAGTGGCCTTCCCTGCTGATCGAGTAGCCCGCGGAGCGGGCGTATCGAGATCCGCATCCTCCCGGAGCGGTGGGTCTCGATACGCCACCTGCGGGGGCTGCTCGACCAGCAAGAGGAGGGGCTCAGCCCTGCGGGGCCTCGGCGTCCACGGTGCGGATCGGCGCCGCGTCCGGGTGCAGCATCCGCCAGACGCGATCGCGCGACAGCGGCAGCGCGAACGGGCGCACACCGACCGCGTCGCGCACCGCGTTCGCGAGCGCCGGGGCGACCGGGTTGTAGGGCGCCTCGCTCATCGACTTCGCCCCGAACGGCCCGAGCTCGTCGGCCGTGTCGGCGAAGAAGACCTCTGTCACCGGCACGTCCGCCATCTGCGGGATGTGGTAGTTGCGCAGGATCGAGGTCGTGACGGTACCCGCTCCGTCGAGGAGCACCTCCTCGTACAGCGCCGAGCCGATCGCCTGCGCCGTCCCGCCCTCGACCTGGCCGCGGCACTGGTCCGGGTTCAGCACGTAGCCCGCGTCGGCCGCCTGGACCGACTGCAGGATCCGCACCTCGCCGGTCGGCACGTGCACCGCGACCCGGAAGCCGTGCACGTTGAAGGCGAGCGAGCGCTTCGCCCCGTCCTCGGTGCCGGTCGCGGTGATCGGGCCGCCGGCGGCGCGCACCAGCTCGTCGAACGTCACGCGGGTGCCGTCGGGCGCGATGAGCCCGGAGTCGTCGGGCTCGAAGTCGTCGTGGCCGGTCAGGCGCTTGGCCAGCGAGCGCAGGTCGGCGAGCAGCCGCACGGCCGCCGAGTACACGGCCTTGCCCGCCACCACCGTGCCGGCGCTGCCGAAGGCGCCCGTGTCGTACCGAGCGGCCGCCGTGTCGGACTGGCGGATCCGCACCCGGTCGGCGGACGCTCCGAACGCGCTGGCGACGAGCTGCGTGTGCACCGTCGTGGTGCCGTTGCCGAACTCGGCCGTGCCGACCCCGATCGTCAGCACCCCCTCGGCGTCGACCGTGACCGTCGCCTCCGAGAAGTGCCCCCGCGGAGGGATCGTGGCGATCATCGCGACCGCCATGCCCTCGCCGGTCCGCCAGTCGGGTCCCGACGGCGCGACGACCCCGTTCCCCCGCGCGAGCGCCTGCTCGGTGAGGTCCAGGCACTGGTCGAGCCCGTACGAGGCGAAGCCGATGTCGTCGCCCTCGACGTGCGTGACGACGAGCGGGTCGCCGGGGCGCACCGCGTTGATCCGCCGCAGCTCGAACGGATCGATGCCGAGCTCGCGGGCGAGCTCGTCCATCGCCGACTCGATGCCGAAGATCACCTGGCCCAGGCCGTAGCCGCGGAAGGCGCCGGAGGGCAGGTTGTTCGTGTAGACCGCCTGCGCGTCCACGCGCTTGCTCGGCGCGTTGTAGACGGCGACGGACTCCGACGTGCCGTGGAACATCACTCCGGGTCCGTGGTTGCCGTAGGCGCCGGTGTCCGAGAGCACGTCGACGCTCATCGCGGTGATCGAGCCGTCGCGGCGGGCGCCGAGGCGCACGTCCACCCGCATCGGATGGCGGCAGGGAGCCATCGTGAACTCGTCCGACCGGGTGAACTCGAACTGCACCGGGCGCCCGGTCGCGAGGACCGCGAGGGCGACCACGTCCTCCGTCAGGATCTCCTGCTTGCCGCCGAAGCCTCCGCCGACCCGCGCCGTGAAGACGCGGACGGTGGAGGGGTCGCGGTCGAACAGCCGCGCGATCTCGTCGCGCACCAGGAACGGCACCTGCGTCGACGTCCGCAGCACCAGTTCGTCGCCCTCGAGCCAGCCGATGGTGCCGTGCGTCTCGAGCGCGGTGTGCGCGACGCGGGAGGTGGTCCAGCGCCCGCCGACCACGACGTCCGCCTCGGCGAAGCCGGCCTCGACGTCGCCGTGCTCGCCGTGCAGCTCGGCGACGACGTTCGACTCCGGCTTCGCGATGCGCGACGCGATCGGGTCCTTCTCGCCGTGCAGGAGGGGGGCGCCGGGGGCGCGGGCCTCCTCGGGGTCGAAGACGGCCGGCAGCACCTCGTACTCGACCTCGATGGCCCGGCAGGCGATCTCGGCCTGCGCGACCGACTCGGCGACGACCACGGCCACCCGCTGCCCGCGGAAGCGCACCACGGTGTCGAGCATCCGGGTGTCGTCCGGGTCGTCGAGCCGCGACTCGTGCCGCGCGGTGGAGTAGAGCACGTCGGGCACGTCGTCGGCGGTGAGCACAGTGACCACGCCGGGCAGCTCCCGCGCGGCGCGGGTGTCCATCGACACGACCCGCGCGTGGGCGTGCGGGCTCTGCAGGACCTTCAGGTGCAGGAGCCCCGGGACGGCGACGTCGAGCGTGTACGGCTCGTGCCCCGAGACGATGCGCCGGCCCGCGGGGGCGCCGAGCGAGCGGCCGACCCGCGACTCCTCGGCGGTGGCGCGACCGGTGCGACGGACCGGAGTGAGCCCCGTCGGGTGCTCGTGATCGCAGGAGGCGATGGCCTCGCCGATCGCGCGGTAGCCCGTGCACCGGCAGAGATTGCCCTTCATCAGTCGCGGCACGTCGACGGCATCGGCGCCCTCGATCGCCGTCGCCGTGACGACCATGCCCGCCGTGCAGAAGCCGCACTGGAACGCTCCGGAGTCGACGAACGCCTGCTGCACCGGGCTCGGCTGCTCCGGGGTCCCGAGACCGGCGGCGGTCGTGACCGCGCGCCCCTCGATGCGGTGAGCGGGATAGAGGCAGGAGTGGAACGGCGTGCCGTCCACGAGCACCGAGCACGCGCCGCAGTCGCCCGCGTCGCAGCCCTTCTTCACCTCGAAGTGCTCGTGGTCGCGCAGCAGCGTGCGCAGCACCTGGCCGGGCCGCGGATCCGCGTCGACGGACTCCCCGTTGACGGTGAACCTCATGCGACGCCTCCGTCGAGCTCGAGGCGGATCTCCTCCGCGAGGACGCCGACCACCGCGTGCCGCCAGTCCGCGGCGCCGTGCGGATCGGTGAACCAGGTGCCGATGGCGTCGACGGCGGCGGCCAGCTCGGCGGCCGACGGCGGGGCGGCGAACCGCAGCACCTCGGGCCGGATCGTCGCCGCTGTGACGGTGAGGACGAACGCGCCGTCGCGGTCGAGCCTGCCGATGACGACCGCACCGGAGCGGCCGAGCGGCGACAGCGCGATCTTGCGGTACGCCGTGCGGGCGTCGAGGGCGTGCGCGGGGAACTCGATCGAGCGGATCACGTCGCCGTGCTCGAGCAGGGTCGTCATGTTCCCGGTGACGAGCTCGGCGACGGGCACGAGGTCGTCGGAGCCGTCCGCGCGCCAGACCAGCGCCCGGGCGTCGAGCGCGGCCGCGAGGCTGATCATCGGGCCGGCCGGCAGCGCGTTCGCGACGTTGCCGCCGACGGTCGCGACGTTCCAGATCTTGAAGGAGCCGAGCAGCGCCGTGCAGCACTGGAAGAACAGGCGGTGGGCCGCACGCCCCGTGTCGGGCATCGCGGACAGCTCGGCGAAGGTGCAGGTGGCGGCGATCGAGAGGCCGTCGGCGCTCTCGCGGACGGCCTCCCAGCCGAAGCCCTGCAGATCGAGCAGCTCGTCGAGGTGGTCGTGCGGGAGGGAGAAGACCCAGGATCCGCCTCCGATGACGGCCGTGCGCGGACCCATCGCCGCCAGATCGGAGCGCTCGCGCACGACGCGCACCCGCTGGATCGTGCTGAGGTCCATGATCCGCCTCCCGCCGGTGCCCGCCGGATGCGCGCCCCTCCAGTGAACAGCACGGATGTGACACCGGTGTTTCCCGTGCCGGGCGGTCCGCCGATCGCCCGTCGGCGACCCTGGCGGATCCGCCAACCCGCTCAGCCCAGCGAGGCGACCCACTCCGACGTGCCGTCGACGAAGGACTGCTCCTTCCAGATCGGAACCGACGCCTTGATGTCGTCGACGAGCGCCGCGCAGGCCTCGAACGCCGCCGCACGGTGCGGGGAGGCGACCGCGCAGGCCAGGGCGAGATCGCCGACCACCAGATCGCCCACCCGGTGCACCGCGGCGACGCGGACCTCGGGGAAGCGCTCGACGATGCGCCGGGCCGAGGCGGCGAGCGCGGCGGACGCGTCCGGGTGCGCCTCGTACGCCAGCCGCACCACTCCGCGGCCCTCGTCGTGGTCGCGCACGACTCCCGCGAAGGTGACGACCGCGCCGTGCGCGGGGGAGTCGACGGCGTCCTCGCACTCGTCGACGGTGATGGGCTCGCTCGCGATCCGGACGAGCGCGACGGGATCAGCGGACATGGTCGCCCCCGCCCAGCTGGTCCAGGAGATGGCCGATCACGGGATCGAGCACGTCGATGCCGTCGCGCACTCCTCCGGGCGAGCCGGGGAGGTTCACCACGACGCTGCGGCCCGAGACCCCGGCGGTGCCGCGGCTGAGGACCGCCGTCGGCACCTTCGCCGCGCCGCGCGCACGGATCGCCTCGGCGAGACCGGGCAGCGTGCGCTCCAGCAGCGGTGCGGTCTGCTCCGGAGTGACGTCGCTCGGAGCGACGCCGGTGCCGCCGGTCGTGACCACGACGTCGATCCCGGAGGAGAGCGCGTCGCCGATGGCCTCGCCCACCGCGTCGCCGTCGGCCACGACGACCACGCCGCCTCTCCAGCCGCGGCTCTCGAACCACGCGAGCAGCGCCGGCCCGGTGCGGTCCTCGTACACGCCGGACGCGGCCCGGGTGGAGGCCACGACTGCGACCGCGCGCCGGCTCACTCCCTGCTCCACGAGCCGCTCCTGCCGCCGTCCTTCGCGAGCACGCGGATGCCGCTGATGACGGCTCCGCGGTCGACGGCCTTGATCATGTCGTAGACGGTGAGCGCCGCGACGCTGACGGCCGTGAGCGCCTCCATCTCGACCCCCGTCCGCCCGCTCGTGCGCACGCGCGCCTCGATCCGCACGCGGTCCTCGAGCGTCTCGAGGTCGATGTCGACCCCGTCCAGCGCCAGCGGGTGGCAGAGCGGGATGAGGGTCGAGGTGGCCTTGGCCCCCATGATCCCGGCGATGCGCGCGACACCGAGCGCCTCGCCCTTGGGCAGCTCGCCCTGCTGCAGCAGCCGCACCACCTCGGGGGTCGTGATGACGACGCCCTCGGCGACGGCGGTCCGCGAGGTGACGTCCTTCGCTCCGACGTCGACCATGTGCACGGCTCCGTCGCCGCGGACGTGGGTCAGGCTCTCACTCATCGATCCTCCAGATCTCGACCGTGTCGCCGGTCGCTGCGTGCTCGGTCCCGACCGGGACGTGGATGAGGACGTTCGAGCGCGCGTAGGACGCGAGCAGGTGCGAGCTCGGGCCGCCCACCGGGTGCACGAGGCCCTCGTCGTCGAGGACCCCCCGCCGGATCTGGTGCAGGTGTGCGGGCGAGTCGAGCGCCGTGCCCAGTCGCGCGCGGATCCGCGGCCGCTCGGCCGGCAGCCGTCCGGCGAGCGAGCGGAGCACGGGGCGCAGGAACACCTCGAACGAGACCAGGGCGCTCACCGGGTTGCCCGGGAGCGACACGATCGGCAGATGGGCGTCCGGAGCCACCGCGACGAGGCCGAGCCCTTGCGGGCCGCCCGGCTGCATGGCGACGTGGCCGAACTCCGAACCGGCCGGCCCCAGCGCGTCGCGCACCACCTCGTACGCTCCGGCGCTGACTCCGCCGATCGTGACCGCCAGCTCGACGTCGCCGGCGTGCGAGCGGAGGATCGCCAGCAGGTCCTCGGCCCGGTCGCTGGTGCAGGGGGCCACGACGGGCATCCCGCCCGCCTCGCGGACCGCCTCGGCGAGCAGAGCGCCGTTCGCGTCGTAGATCTGCGCGTCCTCGAGATCGCTGCCCGCGGGGCGGATCTCGTTGCCGGTCGGCACGATCAGCACGCGGATCCGGGGCAGCACCTCGACCTCGACGAGACCGAGCGAGGCGAGCAGCCCGTAGTGGGCGGCGCGCAGGACGGTGCCGGCCGGCAGCGCGACCGCACCCGACTGCGCGTCGCTGCCGCGTGCGCGCACGAACGTGGTGGGAGTGACGGGAGCGGCGAACGCGACCCGGGCCTCATCGGACGCCTCCGGGAACCGCGGAGGATCGACCCGCTCGATGGGGACGACCGCGTCGGCTCCCGCGGGCAGAGGGGAGCCGGTCATGATCGGGACGGCGGTGCCGGGGGAGTGCCGGGGAGCGCTGTCGCCCGCGGGGACGGGCGCCGCCACCGGCAGGACGACGGGGGTCGCCTCCGAGGCGGCCGACAGATCGGCGGCGCGCACGGCGTACCCGTCCATCTGCGAGTTGTCGAAGCGGGGCAGGTCCAGGGGCGAGTGCACGGTGCGCGCCAGCACCCGGCGGTCGTAGGCGCCGAGGTCGGCCGCCACGGCGCCCGGATCGAGCGCGAGCGTCTCGCGGGCCCCGCGCGTCGCCAGCGGCGCCAGCAGCGCGCGCACCCGGGCGGCGTGGATGTCGATCGAGGTCATCGGGTCCTCTCCGGCGGGCGTCCCGCGAGCGGCGGGCAGGACTCCTATCTTGCCGGGTCGCACACGGATCCGGCGCGTAGTCTGAGCGGATGAGCACAGTACTCGGGATGCCCGGCATCCGCCCCCGTCCTCGGGGAGCCGAACTGCCGGCGGACCGGCCCGAGACGCCGCTCCTCATCGACACCCACGGACGCGCGGCCGACGATCTCCGCATCTCGCTGACCGACCGCTGCAATCTGCGCTGCACCTACTGCATGCCGGCGGAGGGGCTGCCCTTCCAGCCGCCCGCGGCCCTGCTCACCCGCGACGAGATCGTGCGGCTCGCCCGCATCGCCGTCGAGCAGTTCGGCGTCCGGCAGATCCGCTTCACCGGCGGGGAGCCGCTGCTGCGCAAGGACCTCGTCGACATCATCCGCGGTGTCGCGGCCCTCGAGCCGCGCCCCGAGATCTCGCTGACGACCAACGCGATCGGCCTGTCCGGCCGGGCGGCGGCGCTCGCCGAGGCGGGGCTCGACCGCGTCAACGTCTCGCTCGACTCCATCTGCGCCGAGACGTTCGCGAAGGTCACGCGGCGCCCCTTCCTCGACCGCGTGCTCGCCGGCATCGACGCCCTGGCGCCCGCGGGCCTGAAGCAGACGAAGATCAACGCCGTGCTGCTCCCGGGCATCAACGACCTCGAGGCGCCCGAGCTGCTCGCGTGGGCGCTCGCCGGCGGGCACCAGCTCCGCTTCATCGAGCAGATGGCCCTCGACGCCGACCACGGCTGGGACCGCGCGACCATGATCACGGCCGAGCGCATCCGCGAGCTGCTCTCGGAGCGCTTCGCGCTGAGCCCGCACCCCGCGCCCCGTGACGGCGCCCCCGCCGAGCTGTTCGACGTGCACGCCCGCGAGGGCGGTCCGCTGCTCGGGCAGGTGGGCATCATCGCCTCCGTCACCGAGCCGTTCTGCGGCGACTGCCGCCGCACGCGCTTGACCGCCGAGGGCGGGGTCCGCAGCTGCCTCTTCTCGAACGAGGAGACCGATCTGCTCGGCCCGATGCGCGCCGGCGTCGACGACCACCACGTCGCCCAGCTCTGGCGCGGCGCGATGTGGGCGAAGCCCGCCGGGCACGAGATGAACCGTGTCGGGTTCGTGCAGCCCGAGCGCACGATGAGCGCGATCGGCGGATGAACGTGCGGGTCCGCTACTTCGCCGCGGCGAAGGCCGCCCTCGGCCGCGCGTCGGACGAGTTCGACGGCGTCCCCGATCTCGCCGCCCTCGAGTCGCGCCTGGTCGAGGCGACTCCGTCCGCCGCCGCTGTTCTCGGCCGATGCACCTACCTCGTCGACGGGGTGTCGACGACGGACCGCGCGACCGCGCTGCGCGCGAGCGCCGCGGTCGACGTGCTGCCGCCGTTCGCCGGAGGTTGAGCGGTCAGCTCCGCAGCGCCGCCGCCCCGCCCACGAGCGAGTCCGCGCTGATCCCGGCGGCCGCCGCTCGGTCGGCCGCGATCCGCGACCGCACGCCCGACGCGCAGTAGAGGACGAGCGGCCCGGCCGGCAGGTCCGCCGGATCGAAGCGCGACATCGGCAGCCGCAGGGCGCCGGGCACCGCGATCGAGCGGTCCTCGGAGTCCTCGCGCAGGTCGACCACGGTGAGCGGCGCGCCGCCCGCGAGCCGTGTGCGCAGCTCCTGGGCGGTCACGGCTCCCGCGACCGCCGCCGGGGCCGGTACGTCGGGCACCCGGCGCTCCAGCGGCAGCTCGGTCCAGGAGCCGTCGAGGGCGTCGTGCACGACGACGCGGCCGAGGAGCGGAGTCCCGACACCGGTCACGAGCTTGACGACCTCGCTCGCCATGGCCGATCCGATCGCGGCGCAGAGGGAGCCGAGCACGCCGACGCTCGCGCAGCTGTCGGCCGCGTCCTCGGCCTCGGGGTGCAGCGCGCGCAGCGTCACGCCTCCGCCCGGTGCCCGAGACCAGAAGGTCGAGAGCTGGCCGTCGAAGCCCAGCGCCGAGCCCCAGACGTGCGGCACGCCCGCGCGGGTGGTCGCGTCCGAGGCGAGGTAGCGCGAGCCGAAGGTGTCGAAGCCGTCCACGACCACGTCCCAGGCGGCGACGAGTGCGTCGGCGTTCGCGGCGGTGAAGGAGACGGGGAAGGCGCGGGCGTCGATCCCGGGCGAGAGGCGGCGCGCGGTCGCGACCGCCGACTCCGCCTTCGAGTGCCCGACGGAGGAGTCGTCGTGCGCGGTCTGCCGCGCCAGGTTCGACGGCTCGACCACGTCCGCGTCGACGACGCCCAGCCGGCCGACGCCCGCCGCGGCGAGCGCCGTGATCACCGGCGATCCGATGCCGCCCGCTCCCAGCACCAGCACGCGGGCGTTCCGGAGGCGGCGCTGCCCGAGCTCGCCCAGCGGGGAGAGGCGGATCTGCCGCGCGAAGCGCTCCTGCTCCGCGGCGGTGAGCGGCGGGCCCGGTTCGACCGGCAGCGTCGGGGCGGAGGGGAGCGGAGGAGTCACCGCTCCAGTGTGCACGCCGCGGGGCGCGAGAGCCCCGCCTCCGCGGAACGGCAGCACTCGTCCAGTACCGTGGGGAGCGTTTTTCGACAGGAGCGAGGCCGGCGGGTGCATCTGAAGAGCCTGACCCTCAAGGGGTTCAAGTCCTTCGCTCAGCCGACCACGTTCGCCTTCGAGCCGGGGGTGACCTGCGTCGTCGGCCCCAACGGCTCGGGCAAGAGCAACGTCGTCGACGCGCTCGCCTGGGTGATGGGGGAGCAGGGGGCGAAGACCCTCCGCGGCGGCAAGATGGAGGACGTCATCTTCGCGGGCACCTCCACCCGCGGTCCGCTCGGCCGCGCCGAGGTCGCCCTCACGATCGACAACACCGACGGCGCCCTGCCGATCGAGTACACCGAGGTCACGATCACCCGGACGCTCTTCCGCAACGGCGGCAGCGAGTACGCCATCAACGGGCGCTCCTGCCGTCTGCTGGATGTGCAGGAGCTGTTGAGCGACTCCGGCCTCGGGCGCGAGATGCACGTGATCGTGGGGCAGGGCCAGCTCGACGCCGTCCTGCACGCGACCCCGGAGGAGCGCCGCGGCTTCATCGAGGAGGCCGCCGGGATCCTCAAGCACCGCCGTCGCAAGGAGAAGACGCTCCGCAAGCTCGAGGCGATGCAGACGAACCTGACGCGCCTCTCCGACCTCGCCGGCGAGATCCGCCGCCAGCTCAAGCCGCTCGGGCGCCAGGCCGAGGTCGCCCGTCAGGCGCAGACCATAGCCGCAGTGGTGCGCGACGCCCGTGCTCGCCTGCTCGCCGACGACGTCGTGACCCTGCGGACGGCCCTCGACGGCTTCGCGCGCTCCGAGAGCGAGCGGCACGGCGAGCGCATCGTGCTGCAGGAGAAGCTCGAGCAGGCGACGCTGCGGATGGCGCGGATCGAGTCCGAGATGGTGGGCGACGCCGTCGACGACGCCCGCCGCATCACCTTCGAGCTCGAGTCGGTGCAGGAGCGGCTGCGCAATCTCGCCGCGCTCGCGAACCAGCGGCTCGCGCTGCTCGAGGCCGAGTCGGAGCAGCCGCAGGTGCAGCCGCGCGTGACGCCGCAGCTCCTGCGGGAGGCGCACGACGAGCTCGAGCGGCTCCGGCGGGCCGTGCTCGACGCCGAGGAGGCCTGGACGGGGTCGCAGAAGGACACCGTCCGCGCCCGGCAGGCGCTCGACGCGCTCGACGACGAGATCGCCGCGCAGTCCGCCCTCGTCTCCCGGCACGACCTCGAGATCTCGCAGCTCAGCGGGCAGGCCGACTCGGCGGCCTCCCGGCTCGCCGCCGTCCGCGGCGAGGTGCTTCGCGCGCAGAACACCCTCGACTCCGCCGTGCAGCGCCGGGACGCCGCGGAGCGCCAGCTCGACGCCCTCGAGGACGAGATCGGCGAGGCGGGCGGCGGCACCGACGGCGCCCTCGACGAGAGCTACGAGCTCGCGCAGTCGGCCGTGTTCGAGGCGGAGGGCGAGATCGAGCGACTGCGCGAGGAGCTGCACGCACTCGAGCGCGAGCGCGACGGGCTCGCCGCCCGCACGAGCGCTCTGTCCCTCGCGCTCGACGTCTCGGACGGCTCGTCCGAGCTCCTCGCCGCGCGGCTCGACGGAGTCGACGGGCGCGTCGCCGAGCGGATCCAGGTGCGGCCCGGCTACGAGGCCGCCGCGGCCGCCGCGCTCGGCACCCTCGCCGACGCGGTCCTCGCGGACGGGGCGGCCCACGCCGAGGCGGCGCTCGACGAGGCGGTCCGCCGAGACCTCGGCCGGGTCGAGCTGCTCGTGGGAGCGTCCTCGCGGCCGCCGCTCGATCTCGCCGTGCCCGACGGAGCGACGCGGGCCCGCGATCTCGTCACCGGCCCTCCCGCCGTCCTCGCCCTGCTCGAGCAGGTCGTCGTCGTCGACGATCTCGCCGCGGCCCGCCGGATCTGGCCCGGACTGGCCGGTCACGGGCATCCGATCACCGTCGTCACCCGCGACGGCGCCACCGTCTCGGACTTCGTCCTGAGCGGCGGCGCGGGCGGGCAGCGCAGCCGCCTCGAGCTCGTCTCGGAGCGCGACGCGGCCGACTCCGCCCTCGAGGGGATCGTGGGACGGATCGACCGGCTCCGCTTCGACCTCGCCGAGCAGACCGGAGCCCTCAAGGGCGCCAAGGAGCAGTCCCGCCTCGCCCTCGCCGCCCTGCGCGAGCACGACTCCGCTCGCGCCGCGCACACGGAGCGGCTCGGGCGCGTCCGCGCCCAGCACGAGTCGGCCGTCGCCGAGCTCGGCCGCGGCGAGAAGGCGCTCGCGATCGCGTCCGACCGGGTCGGCGACGCCGAGCGCGCCGCGCAGAAGGCCAGGAGCGAGCTCGACACCGCGCGCTCGCGTCCGCGCCCGATCCTCGACGTCAGCGGACGCGACGCGCTGCAGCAGGGGGTCGACGCGGCCCGGGAGCGCGAGATCGAGGCGAGGCTCGGAGTCGAGACCGCCAAGGAGCGCGTGCGCGCCGAGCAGTCCCGCGGCGAGGCGCTCGCCCGCCAGCTCGCCGCCGACCGGGCCGCCGCCGACGAGGCCGCCCGCCGTGCCGTGATCCGCCGCCGTCAGCACGAGGCCGCGGCCGACGTGGCCGGCGCGATCCCGGCGGTCCTCGCCTCCGTCGACCGGTCGGTGCAGCAGGCGCGGGGCGAACTCGTGCAGGCCGAGGCCGCCCGCTCGCAGCAGAACGAGGAGCTGCAGGGGCTCCGCCGTCAGGAGTCGACCCTGCGCGAGCGACTGCAGTCGGTGACGGAGAGCGTGCACGGGCTCGAGCTGCAGATCTACGAGAAGCGACTGCAGCTCTCGGGTCTGCTGGAGCGAGCGGGGTCCGAGCTCGGACTGGTCGAGGACGTGCTCGTCGCCGAGTACGGGCCCGAGGTCGGCGTGCCGGACGAGGCGAGCGAGGAGGCGGACGCTCCGACGCGCCCCTTCGAGCGGGGCGAGCAGCGCCGCCGACTCGAGAAGGCCGAGAAGCAGCTCGCCCAGCTCGGCCGGGTGAACCCGCTCGCGCTCGAGGAGTTCGCCGCGCTCGAGCAGCGCCACGTCTTCCTCACCGAGCAGCTGACCGACCTCACCAACACCCGCCGCGACCTGCTCCTCATCATCGAGGAGCTCGACGAGACGATGCAGACGGTCTTCGCCTCGGCCTTCGACGACACGCAGGCCGCCTTCGCCGACGTCTTCCCCGTGCTGTTCCCAGGAGGAACGGGCAGCATCCGCCTGACGGACCCGGACGATCTGCTCACCACCGGGATCGAGGTCGCGGTGCGGCCCGCGGGCAAGAAGATCGAGCGGCTCTCGCTGCTCTCGGGTGGTGAGCGCTCGCTCGCCGCGGTGGCCTTCATGGTCGCGATCTTCAAGTCGCGGCCCAGCCCGTTCTACATCATGGACGAGGTCGAGGCGGCGCTGGACGATGCGAACCTCGGCCGGCTGCTGACGATCTTCCAGGACCTCCGCACCTCGAGCCAGCTGATCGTGATCACGCACCAGAAGCGCACGATGGAGATCGCCGACGCCCTCTACGGCGTCTCGATGCGGCAGGACGGAGTCTCGGCCGTGGTCGGCCAGCGCGTGCAGGCCCCCGCCGACTGACCCGTGCCCCTTCGCCCTGCCGGTCGAGCAGCCGCGCAGCGGCGCGCCGTGCCGGTCGAGTAGCCGTAGCGGCGCACCTCGCTGGTCGAGTAGCCGCGCAGCGGCGTATCGAGACCCGCCGCCCCCGGCCGTCGTCGATCTCGACACGCTCACGGTGCGGCTCCTCGATCGGCAGCAGGGGGCGACCGCCCTCGCGCCGCCGGCGCCCGCCCCCGCCGGTACCCTGGAGCACATGGCTGAACGCACCTCCTGGTCGCTCGGCCGCGCACTGCGCGGCCTGTTCGAGAAGCGCACGATCGACGACCAGACGTGGGACGACCTCGAGACCGCGCTCATCACCGCCGACTTCGGTCCCGACATCACCGAGGAGATCGTCGAGGACCTCCGCGCGAAGGTGGAGCGCTACAGCACCACCGACCCGCGCGACCTCCAGCGCATGCTCCGCGAGTCGCTCGAGGAGCGGCTGTCGAAGTACGACACGACCCTCAAGCTCAGCGAGCGCCCGGCCGTGATCCTCGTCGTCGGCGTGAACGGAGTGGGCAAGACCACGACCATCGGCAAGTTCGCGAAGTTCCTCCGCAACTTCGACCGCAGCGTCGTCGTCGGTGCGGCCGACACGTTCCGCGCCGCCGCCGTCGACCAGCTCGCCACCTGGGCCCAGCGCGCCGACGCGCAGATCGTGCGCCCGCAGCAGGAGCGCCAGGACCCGGCCTCGGTCGCCTTCCAGACCGTGCAGTTCGCGAAGGACAACGGAGTCGAGATGGTCATCATCGACACCGCCGGCCGCCTGCACACCAAGGGCGGGCTGATGGACGAGCTCGGCAAGATCAAGCGCGTCATCGAGAAGCAGGCCCCCATCTCCGAGATCCTGCTCGTGCTCGACGCCACGACGGGTCAGAACGGCCTCAGCCAGGCCGAGGCCTTCATCGAGCACGCCGGGGTGACGGGCCTGGTCATCACGAAGCTCGACGGCTCGGCGAAGGGCGGCTTCGTCCTCGCCGTCCAGGAGCGCACGGGGATCCCGATCAAGCTCGTCGGCCAGGGCGAGGGCATCGGCGACCTCACCGGCTTCACCCCGCACGTCTTCGCCCAGCAGCTCGTCGGCTGAGCGCCGATGCGCTCGGCGTCCCGCGGCCACGCGAGATGCCACTCCGGTACGCGACACGCCGGGCTAGGCGGACCGAACCGGCATCTCGCGGTGCCGCCGACGGTCACACCGCCTGCGAGAACCCCAGTGCCGCGTCGGCCAGGTGCCGCAGGTGCTCCGGCACCGGCCGCCCCTTCGACTCCATCGACTGCGCCCACAGGCGGCCCGCCCGGTAGGAGGAGCGCACGAGCGGACCCGAGAGCACGCCGAGGAACCCGATGTCCTCCGCCTCCTCCTTGATCGCGATGAACTCCTCCGGGTGCACCCAGCGGTCCACCGGCAGGTGCCGCGGCGTCGGCCGCAGGTACTGCGTGATCGTCAGCAGGTCGGTGCCCGCGTCGTGCAGGTCCTGCAGAGCCTGCGAGATCTCCTCGCGCTCCTCGCCCATGCCCAGGATGAGGTTCGACTTCGTGATCAGTCCCGCGTCGCGCCCCTGGGTCAGCACGTCCAGCGAGCGCTCGTAACGGAACGCAGGGCGGATCCGCTTGAAGATCCGCGGCACCGTCTCGACGTTGTGGGCGAACACCTCCGGCCGTGCGTCGAACACCCGGCCGAGGTGCTCGGGGCGCCCGGTGAAGTCGGGCACGAGGATCTCGACGCCCGTGCCGGGGCACTGGGCGTGGATCTGCCGGATCGTCTCGGCGTAGAGCCACGAGCCCTCGTCCGCGAGGTCGTCGCGGGCGACTCCGGTGACCGTGGCGTAGCGGAGGTTCATCCGCGCCACGGACTCGCCCACGCGCCGCGGCTCGTCGGCGTCGTAGTCGGCCGGCTTGCCGGTGTCGATCTGGCAGAAGTCGCAGCGCCTTGTGCACTGGGCGCCGCCGATCAGGAAGGTGGCCTCGCGGTCCTCCCAGCACTCGAAGATGTTGGGGCAGCCGGCCTCCTGGCAGACCGTGTGCAGCTCCTCGCTCTTCACCAGCGACTGCAGCTGCCGGTACTCCGGGCCCATCGTCGCCTTGGTCTTGATCCACTCGGGCTTGCGCTCGATGGGAGTCTCGGCATTGCGGATCTCGAGCCGGAGCAGCTTGCGTCCGCCCACCTCGGCGCTCACGCGGCCACCACCGTCGCCTGCTCGACCGAGAACTCGAGCGAGCACTCGCGGAACCGCCGATCGACCAGGGCGCGCACCGCATCCATCGGCACGGCGCTCCCCGTCTCGCGCTCGAGCGTCGTCACTCCGGCGTCCGAGATGCCGCAGGCGACGATGCGGGAGTAGGGCTCGAGGCTGTTCGAGACGTTCAGAGCGAAGCCGTGCATCGTCACGCCCCCGGCGACCCGGATGCCGATGGCCGCGATCTTGTCCGCGCCGAGCGGCCGGCGGATCCAGACTCCCGAGCGTCCGTCGATGCGCTCGCCCGCGACGCCCAGATTGGCGAGCACGGCGATCAGCATCCCCTCGAGCGAGCGCACATAGGCGACCACGTCGACCGGTTCGCGCAGCCGCACGATCGGGTAGCCGACGAGCTGACCCGGTCCGTGCCAGGTGATCCGTCCGCCGCGGTCCACATCGACGACGGGGGAGCCGTCGACCGGGCGCTCGTGCGCCTCCGTCCGCTTGCCCGCCGTGTAGACGGACGCGTGCTCGCAGAGCACCAGCACGCCGTCGCGCCCCGCGACGACCTCGTCGTGGAGCCGGCGCTGCAGCTCCCAGCCGTCGCGGTAGTCCAGGGGATCGGCGGAGTCGCCCGCCAGCAGAGTCTCGATCACGTCGCCACCCTAGACGCATTCCTGCACTGAGCCCAGTTAATCCGTACGAGCGGTGGCAGAACCGGGCGCCCCGCGGCTCCGGTAGAATTCCGGGCATCATGGCTACTTTCGGCACCCTCTCCGATCGACTCGTCGAGACCTTCAAGAACCTGCGCACGAAGGGCAAGCTCTCGGCCTCGGACGTCGACGGCACCGTCCGCGAGATCCGGCGCGCGCTGCTCGACGCCGATGTGGCGCTGGACGTGGTCAAGGCCTTCACCGGGAAGGTGCGCGAGCGCGCGCTCGGCGACGAGGTCAACAAGGCGCTGAACCCCGCGCAGCAGGTCGTCCAGATCGTCAATGAGGAGCTCGTCGCTATCCTCGGCGGGCAGTCCCGCCGGCTCGAGTTCGCGAAGCGACCGCCGACCGTCATCATGCTCGCGGGCCTCCAGGGCGCGGGCAAGACGACGCTCGCCGGCAAGCTCGGCAAGTACCTCGGCAAGGACGGGCACACTCCCCTCCTCGTCGCCGCCGACCTCCAGCGCCCGAACGCGGTGCAGCAGCTGCAGGTCGTGGGCGAGCAGGCCGGAGTCGCGGTCTACGCTCCCGAGCCCGGCAACGGAATCGGCAACCCGGTCAAGGTCGCGCAGAACGCGATCAGGTTCGCCGTCGACAAGCAGTACGACACGGTCATCATCGACACCGCCGGCCGCCTGGGCGTCGACGCCGACATGATGAAGCAGGCGTCCGACATCCGCCGCGTCACGAACCCCGACGAGGTCCTCTTCGTCATCGACGCCATGATCGGCCAGGACGCGGTCGCCACCGCCAAGGCCTTCCAGGAGGGCGTCGACTTCACCGGAGTCGTCCTCTCGAAGCTCGACGGAGACGCGCGAGGCGGAGCGGCGCTGTCGGTCGCCTCGCTGACCGGGCGTCCCATCCTCTTCGCCTCCACCGGCGAGGGCCTCGACGACTTCGAGCAGTTCCACCCCGACCGCATGGCGAGCCGGATCCTCGACCTCGGCGACGTGCTGACCCTCATCGAGCAGGCGCAGTCCGCGTTCGACGAGGACGAGGCGCGCAAGGTCGCCGAGAAGATCATGAGCGACTCGTTCACGCTCGACGACTTCCTCGGTCAGATGCAGCAGCTGCGCAACATGGGCTCGATCAAGAAGATGATCGGCATGCTCCCGGGCGCGAAGGGCATGCGCGAGCAGCTCGACCAGTTCGACGAGCGCGAGATCGTGCGCACCGAGGCGATCATCCAGTCGATGACCAAGGCCGAGCGGATCAATCCCAAGCTCCTCAACGGCTCTCGGCGCCTGCGCATCGCGCGCGGTTCCGGCATGACCGTCACCGACGTCAACCAGCTGGTGCAGCGGTTCGAGCAGGCCGCGAAGATGATGAAGACCGTCGCCAAGGGCGGCATGCCGAACGTGCCCGGCATGGGCCCCGTGCCCGGAGCCGGCTACCAGGGCCGCCCGAAGCCGCAGAAGAAGAAGTCGTCGAAGTCGGGCAACCCGGCCAAGCGCGCGGCCGAGAACGCGGCGATCACCTCCGGCCCCCGCCCCGGCGACGCCGGCGGCTCGGGCTTCGGTCTCGGTGGCGGCAAGGGCGCGCAGGCGCAGCCGACCCCGGAGGAGCTGGAGCAGCTGCAGAAGTTCCTCGGTCGATGACCGTGCGGCGGAGTCTCGCCGCGGCGGCTCTCGCGGCCGTCGCCGTGCTCGGGGTCACCGGGTGCGCCGAGACGTCCGGCGCCGAGGCGATGTCGGCTCCGGCTCCCGAGGAGCTGGTCGGGCGGTGGATCACCGGGGTGGCGTACGAGTCGCCCGAGGTGCCGTTCCTGCTCATCGCCGACGACGGCACGTGGACCGGCTCCGACGGCTGCAACGGCGTGCAGGGGGAGTGGGCGATCGACGACGAGGGAGCGCTCAGCGTCGACGCCGGCCCGAGCACGTTCATCGCCTGCGACGGCGTCGCGCTGCCGACGATCTTCGCGGAGGCGTCGATGGCCGCGATCGACGGCGGTCGCCTCCGCCTCTTCGACGACGAGGGCGCGACCACCGTCAAGCTCGCCCGCTCGACGGTCGACGAGGCCCCGAGCGAGGCTCCGGACCCCGCCGGCGAGTAGCGACCACCGCTCCGTCGGCGGGGGCCCCTCCCCGCTGATCGAGCAGCCCGCGCGGCGGCGCGTCCCTTGCTCGTTGAGCAGCCCGCGTACCGGTGCACCCCTTGTTGATCGAGTAGCCCTCGCAGAGGGCGTATCGAGATCCCTGTGCACCGGCGTCGGCGGGTCTCGATACGCGCCTGCGGCGCTACTCGACCAGCAGGACTTGTCCGCTGGTCGCGTGGATCGCTCGCATGGATGGCGCAGCGGGGCCGTGCCCTGCTGATCGAGTAGCCCGCGTAGCGGGCGTATCGAGATCCCTGTGATCCAGCGTCTGCGGGTCTCGATACGCGCCTGCGGCGCTACTCGACCAGCAGGGGGGTGTGTCTGACGCTCAAGCAACTCGCGCAGCAGGCGCCCCGTGCGGGTCGGACGGCCCGCGCAACGGGCGTCTCGAGATCCCGGGGCCCTCCGTCACCGCCGAGGTCTAGCGTGGTGGGCATGACAACCACCACCGCGCGCCCGGTCCGCATCGGCGTCCAGATCGCCCCCCAGCACGTCTCCTACGAGGTCATCCGCGACACGCTCGCCGAGCTCGAGGACCTCGGCGTCGACATCGCCTTCAACTGGGACCACTTCTACCCGCTCTCCGGCGAGCCCGACGGCCTGCACTTCGAGGGCTGGAGCATGCTCGCCGCCTGGGCCGAGCAGACCAGCCGCATCGAGTTCGGCCCGCTCGTCACCTGCAACAGCTACCGGAATCCCGACCTGCTCGCCGACATGGCCCGCACCGTCGACCACATCAGCGCCAAGGGCGCCGAGGGGCGCCTGATCTTCGGCATCGGCTCCGGCTGGTTCGAGCGCGACTACCAGGAGTACGGCTACGAGTTCGGCACCGCCGGCTCCCGTCTGGACGAGCTCTCCGAGGCGATGCCGCGCATCCGGAGCCGCTGGGGCGTGCTCAACCCCGCTCCCACCCGCGAGATCCCCGTCATGATCGGCGGCGGCGGCGAGAAGAAGACGCTGCGCATCGTCGCCGAGCACGCCGACATCTGGCACAGCTTCTCGGACGTCCCGACCCTGGAGCGCAAGCTCGGCGTCCTCGGCGACTGGTGCGGGACGGTCGGCCGCGACCTGTCGGCGATCGAGGTGTCGACCGGAGTGAACATCCCCGCCGAGGGCGGCGACGGAGCGTTCGCGGTCGCCGACCAGCAGCACGAGCTCGGAGCGCGCCTGTTCACGCTCGGCATCAGCGGACCCGACATCGACCTCGCGCCGGTGCGCGAGCTCCTGTCGTGGCGCGACGGCAAGAACAGCACGACCCGCTGATCCGGTGAGGGGCGGGCGGCGTCCGGGCCGCCCGCCCCTACTCGTCGCGAGTGGGCGCGGAGTCGATCGGCACGCTCTCGCCGAGTCCCGCCTTCTGCGCGGCCAGCGCGAACGCCTCCGCCAGCGCGAGCTGCCCGGCCTCGGTCGGATGCACGCCGTCCCCGGCGAGGAGGCCGTCGGTCCTCAGCGGGTCCGGGTACTCGAGCGCTGCGCCTCCGACCGACGCGACGGCGTCGACCAGGGCGGCGTCGTACGCGTCCAGATCGCCGGGCCGCGGGTCGGGCCCCCAGACGGAGTCGAGCGCGATCAGCCGCGCCGACGGCACGGCGCGGGCGATCGCGTCCACGGCCGACGGGATCGCGGCGACCACGTCGTCGGCGGGAGTCCCGAGATCGTTGCTGCTCGCGACGACGATCACGACGTCCGGCGACGTCGCGGCGATGTCGTCCGCTCGGTCGCCGATCGGCTCGCCGCAGACGCCGGGGCGCACGAAGCCGCCTCCGTCGCAGCCGAGGTTCGTCACCGTCCAGCCGAACGCGTCGCCGACGAGCGCCGGCCAGGCGGCCCCGGCCTCGAGCCCGTAGCCCCTGACGATGCTGTCGCCGACCACGGTGACCCTCGACCCGGCCGGGATCGATCCGCCCACCTCCAGCGGGGCGGGGTCCTCGGCAGCGGGAGCGCCGGCGTCGGAGGAGGGCGCGCGCGTCGTCGAGGGCGCGGCCGTCGCGGAGGGCTCGGCCGAGGGCGGCGCCGCGGAAGAGCACCCCGCGAGAACGAGCACGAGCACTCCTATCGCGGCGAGCCGCCGCGTCGCGGTCATGCCCGCGGGTCCCGCAGCCCGTCGCGCAGCTCGCCCGCGAGCGCCCGCACGACGGCGCGGAGGTCGCCGTCGTGGGCCGCGGCGACCCGCAGCTGCCGCTGGTAGCTCGCTCCCGCGACGAGGATCAGCTCGACGTCGGCGAGCTCCTTCGCGCAGTCCAGGCGCTCCGCGACCGGAGCGAGCGTCACGAGCAGGTCGCGGATGTCGTCCGTCACCAGGCGCTCGGCGCCCGCGCTGTCGAGGATGATCTCGGCGTCCAGGCCGTACCGGGCGGCCCGCCACTTGTTCTCGCGCACGTACCAGGGCTGCATCGTCGGCAGGTCCTCGCCGTCGTCGAGCCGGGTGGACAGGTGCTCGACGAGGCACTGGATGAGCGCGGCGACGGCGCCGATCTCCTCCGCCGAGGAGAGCCCGTCGCAGGCGCGCATCTCGAGCGTCCCCCACTGCGGCGAGGGGCGGATGTCCCAGCGGACCTCGGTGTGGTCGTCGATGACGCCGGTGCGCATCATGTCGTCGACGTACTCCTCGTAGTTCGCCCAGGCTCCGAACTGCGGCGGGAGGCCGGCGGTCGGGAGCTGCTGGAACATGAGCGCGCGGTTGGAGGCGTAGCCGGTGTCGACCCCGCCCCAGAACGGGCTCGACGCCGAGAGCGCCTGGAGGTGCGGGTAGTAGTCGAGCAGGGAGTTCAGGATCGCGAGCACCTTGTCGCGGTCCTCGATCCCCACGTGCACGTGGATGCCCCAGATCATCATGTTGCGGCCCCACCACTGGGTCCGGTCGATGAGCCGGTGGTACCGCTCCTTGTCGGTGATGCTCTGGTCGTACCACTGCGCGAACGGGTGGGTGCCGGAGCAGACGAGGTCCAGGCCCATCGGATCCGTGATCTCGCGCACCTGGCGCAGCTGGTCCTGCAGATCGGCGACGGCGTCGCCCACCCGCGTGTGCACACCGGAGACCAGCTCGACGGTGTTGCGCAGCAGCTCTCCGGTGATGCGGGCGTGCGGCTCGCCGTCCTCGCCGCGCAGGGCCTCCAGCACGACGTCGGCGACGTTGGCGAGGTCCCCCGTCTGCCGGTCGACGATCGCGACCTCCCACTCGATCCCGAGCGTGGAGCGGTCGGACTGGGCGAAGCTGATCTCCATGGCGTCGTCTCCGTCGATCCGGCGTCCACCGGGTCGGGACGCGCGGGTCCCATCGTCCCACGAGTCGCCGGGACGGGGCCGAGGGCGGGACCGGGGGCCTCTGCGCGTCCTCCGGTGGGGCGAGCCGCATGTCGCAGCCGCACGCCGGGGTTTTTTCTGGCAGAATGATCTGTCGGGTCCGAGGCGGTCGACCCTCTACTCACCGCCGAAGAAACCCCCTCGAGCTTCCGGCCGGGTGTGCACCCCACGCTCACGGCTCAGTTCATCCATCATCGACCTCTCGAGGTCAACGACCACACAGGAGAATTGTGGCTGTCAAGATTCGTCTGAAGCGCCTGGGCAAGATCCGGGCGCCCTACTACCGCATCGTCGTCGCCGACTCGCGCACCAAGCGCGACGGCCGCGTGATCGAGGAGATCGGCAAGTACCACCCCACCGAGGAGCCCTCGTTCATCCAGGTCGACTCGGAGCGTGCGCAGTACTGGCTCGGAGTCGGCGCGCAGCCGACCGAGCAGGTCGCCGCGATCCTCAAGCTGACCGGCGACTGGGGCCGCTTCAAGGGCGACGCCGACGCCGTCAGCACCGTCAAGGTGAAGGAGCCCAAGGCCCCCTTCGTCATCGACGCGAAGAAGAAGCCCGTCCTCAAGCCCAAGACCGAGGCTCCGGCCAAGGCCGCCCCGGCCGAGGACACCGCCGACGAGACCTCGACCGAGGCGTAGTCCATGCTGGCTCCCGCCGTCGAGCACCTCGTCAAGGGGATCGTCGAGAACCCCGATGAGGTCCGTGTCGTGGCGACGGGCTCCCCACGCGGAGAGGTCCTCGAGGTGCGCGTGCACCCCGAGGACCTCGGCCGCGTGATCGGACGCTCCGGTCGCACCGCCAAGGCCGTCCGCACCCTGGTCGCCGCTCTCGCCGACGGCCGTCGCGTCCGCGTCGACGTCGTCGACACCGACAAGTAGAGGTGTCGACTCCCGAACCGGGCACGACGCAGCTCCGCGTCGCCCGACTGACCAAGGCCCACGGCCTCAAGGGCGCGATCAAGCTCGAGCTCTACACCGATGAGCCCGACAAGCGCTTCACCCCCGGATCCACGTTCACGTTGCAGGTGCCCCGCACCTCCGAGTGGCACGGGAGGAAGCTCGAGCTCGTCGAGCTGCGCTGGTACAACAGCCACCCCGTCGCGTTCTTCAAGGGCGTCGACGACCGCAGTGCCGCCGAGACGCTCCTCAAGGCGATCCTCTGGATCGACGAGGAGGTCCGCACCGAGCCGGGCGACGACGACTCCTGGTACGACTACCAGCTCGTCGGCATGAAGGTCGTACGCGACGGCGCCGAGGTCGGCACCGTGCGCCGCGTCGACCACTTCCCGGCCCAGGACCTGCTCATCGTCGCGACGCCCTCCGGCGAGGTCATGGTGCCGTTCGTCACCGCGATCGTGCCGTCGATCGATCCCGTCGCCGGGATCGTCACCGTCACGCCCCCCACCGGCCTCTTCGAGGAGGTCGTCGAGGTGGAGCCGGCCGAGGTCGACCTCTCGCACGTCGACCTCTCGGACCCGGCCCTCGCGACGCCGGCCGAGGACGAGGAGTCCGACGCCTCCGCAGAGGACGACTCCGACACTCCTGCTCCGGACGCCGCCTCGCCGGACGACGAGGCGACCGCGGAGGACGCCCGGTCGTGAGGATCGACATCGTCACGATCTTCCCGGAGTTCTTCGGGGTGCTCGACATCAGCCTGCTCGGGCGCGCTCGCGCGAGCGGGCTGATCGAGCTCGGCGTGCACGATCTGCGCTCGTTCACCCACGACCGGCACCGCACCGTCGACGACACGCCCTACGGTGGCGGCGCCGGCATGGTGATGCGGCCGGAGCCGTGGGGGGAGGCGCTCGACAGCATCCTCGAGGCCGACGCCAGCGCGGATCCGCTCGTGATCTTCCCTTCGCCCGCCGGCGAGGTCTTCACGCAGGCCACCGCCCGGCAGCTCGCCGACGAGAAGGCGCTCGTGTTCGGCTGCGGCCGCTACGAGGGCATCGATCAGCGCGTCGTCGACCACACCGCCACGCGCGCCCGCGTGCGGATGATCAGCCTCGGCGACTACGTGCTGAACGGCGGCGAGGTCGCCGTCATGGCGATGATCGAGGCCGTCGGCCGCCTGGTGCCCGGCGTCGTCGGCAACCCCGCGAGCCTCGTCGAGGAGAGCCACTCCGACGGCCTGCTCGAGTACCCCGGCTACACCAAGCCTGCGTCCTGGCGCGGCCTCGACGTGCCTCCGGTGCTGCTCAGCGGCAACCACGCAGCGATCGCCGCCTGGCGTCACGAGCAGAGCGTCGAGCGCACCCGCCGCGTGCGCCCCGAGCTGCTGCCCTAGGGGCTGCTGGACGCGGGATCGCCGTCGAGAGCACGCGTGTCCGACGGACCCTGCGTCCTCGCCGGCCCGTGCGCGCTCCGTGCCGCGAGGTGCCGCTCGCGGACCGCGAGGAACAGCGGGAAAGCGAAGGCGAGTGCGACGAGCGGCGCGAGCAGCACGTAGACCCACAGCCGCGTCATCCCGAGCCGTCGTCCTTCGGCGACGATGAGCGCGACCGCCGCGATCGCGACGATCAGCAGATCGGTCGTGAGCGAGGACACCGCCGGTCCGCCGTCGAACCAGGCCCCGAGGAAGTCCACGCTCTCGAGCACCGCGCGGATGTTGTGCGTCCAGGTGCCGACGAGACCGAGGACGGCGAGGACGAGGTAGACCAGCGCCAGCGGCGTCCAGCCCTTCAGCAGACGGGTCATCGGGAGACCTCCGGGGTACGGGAGCGGGCGAGCACGACGGCGGTGCCGACGAGGAGGAGACCGGCGAGCACGAGGCCGGCGGTGAGGGTGAGCGGATCCGGGGCGACGATCGACTGCCCCCGGAGCGCCTGCCAGCAGGTGATTGCGACGACACCGGCCCAGCCGGCCGCGGCGAGGACGAGCAGGCGGGCGCGCACGGCCTCCTCGCCGAGGACCGGCAGGCGTCGTCCGAGCAGGCGGAGGCCGATGGCCAGCAGAGGCAGCCCCTGCAGAGCGTGCATCCCGAGGAAGTGCGGGATGCGCAGGTCCCCGCCCGTCGTGCTCCAGCCGAGCAGCGGGAGCCCCGGGCCGCCGTCGGCGACGCCGACCGCGTGCGCGCCGACGACTCCGCGGTAGTCCGCGAGCTGGTCGGCGGTCGGCCCGGTTATGAGGAAGGCGAGCGCCATCCCGATCAGGCCGATGACCAGTCCCGCTCGGACGGCGATGGTCAGCGCGCCGTCGCCGAGGGGCACCCGGGCCAGGAGGAGCGCCAGTACGAGCGTGGCGAGCCAGACGACCACGATCGAGACGGCCATGGTCGTCCACATCACCGAGTGCAGGGGAGTGCTCACGTCGAAGTGGCTCGCGGCTCCGACCAGCGCCGCACCGCCGATGACGACCATCTCGACGACGAGTCCCGCGGTGGCGACGGTGCCGAGGATCCGCCCGAGCCTGCGGCGGCGGGGGAGCAGCCCGATCAGCCAGGCGAGGGTGAGCGAGTAGACCGCGATCGAGAGGCAGAACTTCAGCGGCTTCGCCCAGAGCGACTGGCCGCCGAGCTCGCGCGGGTCGATCAGGAGGGCGACCGCGCAGAGGACGGTTCCGACGCCCATCGCGATCGCGAGAGCGAGCAGGGGGCGGTGCGGGCGGGCGACCGCGTCGGCGACGGGCGCCTCGCGCACGGCGGTCATCGCGCTGCTCCCGTCGAGTCGTCGACCGGCGCGAACCGGCGCTGCGTCTCGCGGGCCTGCGC
>NZ_JAMRYM010000034.1:0-33307 GCF_023743255.1 Rathayibacter rubneri
CCCCCACCCGAATCGCGGAACCGCCCCTCCGGTCCCGCAGCGCACCACCCCCGAGCGGGACCGCACCCGAAGCGGCTCCGCACCGCACCACCCGATGAGCGGGGCCGCACCCGAGGCGGCCCCGCTCTCCACACCGTCGAGGAGGCGGAGGACATGACGCTCACGGACACCCCCGCTGCCGCCGCTCCTGCCGCCGCCACCGCCGCACCGCGCTCCCCCCGGCGCCTGCGCACCGCGCTGGTCTGGACCGCCTCCGTCCTCCTCGTCGGTCTCGTCGCCCTCGGCCTCCTCTTCCAGGCCTCCGGCGGCCGCTGGTTCATCGTGCAGACCCCGTCGATGGGAACCTTCGCCCCGGTCGGCACGCTCGTCCTCACCACGCCTACCGCGATCGAGGACGTCCGCGTCGGCGACGTCGTCAGCTTCCACCCCTCCACCACCCCCGACGAGACCTACACCCACCGCGTGGTCGAGATCGCCCCCGAGGGCACCCTCGTCACCCAGGGCGACATCAACGGAGCCGTCGACCCGTGGGCCACCGGCCAGGAGCAGCTGATCGGAGTCGTCACCACGTCGCTCCCCGGCGTCGGCTGGCTCGCCAAGGCGCTCCCCCTCCTCCTCGCCGGCGCCGTCCTGGTGCAGCTGCTCACCCGCCTGCTGCCCTCGCCCACGCACCGCGCGGCGATGCGGATCCTCGGCCTCTCGCTGGTCGCCTCGATCACCGTCTTCCTCCTGCGCCCCTTCGTCGGCCTGGTGGTCCTCGAGGCCACCGTCTCGAACGGCGTCACCGACGCCGTGCTCGTGTCGACCGGGCTGCTGCCCATCCGCGTCAGCGCGGAGGGCGCCGCCCCGGCGGACCTGGTCTCGGGCGAGGTCGGACGGCTGAAGGTCCCCGCGAACGATCAGGACTGGTACAGCGTCTCCTCCGCTCTGCACCTGCCCGTCTGGGGCTGGATCGTGTTCGCGCTGCTGTGCGCCCTGCCCCTGATCTACACGTTCGCGATCGGGCTGCCCGCCGCGACCGAGCACACCGGAGAGCACGGCCGCCGCGCCGCCGCGAAGGAGGCGGCCCGATGAGCCGTCACCGCGTCGTCCGGGTCCCGCTCCTCGCCCGCCTCCGCTCCGCTCTCGCGCAGCCCCGGAAGGCCGCCGCGGCCGTCGCCGTCGCCGCCCTCGCCGGCGCGCTCCTGCTCACGCCCGCGACCTCCGGCGCGTACACCGCCTCCATCACGAACTCGAACAACAAGGTCGGCAGCGCCGCGGCGTTCTTCACCTGCGATGCGGCCTACGCCGCCGACCGCGGCGCCGCGCTGTTCTCGTACACGCTGGCGCAGGCCTCCGGATCCTCCACCGCCGCGGACACCGACTCGGGTGCCTACACCGGCTACTACCAGGGCACGATGACCAGCTCGCCCGTCACCCCGAAGGCGTGCCCGCGCGATGCGGGCGGATCCTGGCTGCTCAACGGCACGACGAACCACCTCACGAACCAGCTGCAGCTGAACAACCCCACGACCTTCAGCACCGAGATCTGGTTCAAGACCACCGTCGCCGGCGGCAAGCTCTTCTCGTTCGGCGCCGGTCCCAGCGCCGGCGGCGGCCAGTACGACCGCCACACCTACATCGGGCGCGACGGGAAGCTCGTCTTCGGCATCTACAACTTCGGCGTCGAAGCACTGACGAGCCCGACCGCCGTGAACGACGGCAACTGGCACCACGTCGTCTCGACCCTCTCGCCGACCACCGGCATGACCCTCTACCTCGACGGGCAGCGGGTCGCCTCCAACACCGCCTACCGCAGCCCCGAGAACACCACCGGCTACTGGCGGATCGGCTACGACACCCTCGGCGGCTCCTGGCCCAACGTCGGCTCCGCCTACTTCAGCGGCAGCCTCCGCTACGCCGCGGTCTACTCCACCGCGCTCACCCAGACCCAGGTCCAGAACCACTACACCGCCGGACGCGCGACCTGACGTCGGACGAGGACGGCGGGCGGCGCGACCACCGAGCGCGGGATCAGGACAGGCTGACGCCGATCAGCGGAGGCAGGATCAGCGCGGACAGCTGCACGATCACTCCGTTCGCGCCGGCGCCCAGGGCGATCGCGGCCAGCGTCTTCGGGGCTCCGCGGCGCGAGACGCCGACGACGCCCAGGATCGTCGTCAGCGCCGCGAGGATCAGCTGGGCGATCCCGATGACGATGAAGACGGCCCCGATCTCGGTGGCGTCGAGCCCCCCGCGGTAGGCGAGCACCGGCACGATCGTCGTGAGGCAGACCTGGACGATCTGGCTGATCGTCAGGATCACCGCCAGGGCGAACGCGATCAGACCGGGCAGGTTGCGGCGCCGCGGCGCGGGAGCGGTGGGGGTCACGGACCGAGCCTAGGCGGGCTCCGGAGGAGGCCGTGTACCCTTGTCCGTTTCGACGAGAGGGATCCACCATGACCGAGACAGCGGTCGCGACCGACTCCGCGCCCCCCACCCGGAGACTCGCTCCGTGGGTCTTCTGGCCCGCCGCGGTCCTGATCCTGGCGATCGTCGCCTTCGCGCTCCTCGCGCCGGGCACGGCGACGGAGGTGTTCGCCTCGCTCCAGACCACCGTGGTGAACACCTTCAGCTGGTACTACGTGCTGATCGCCGCCGCGTTCGTGGCCTTCGCGATCTGGATGGGCGTCAGCCGCTTCGGCGACATCAAGCTCGGCAAGGACGACGACGAGCCGGAGTTCTCGATGGTCGCCTGGATCGCCCTCCTCTTCGCCGCGGGCATGGGCATCGGCCTCGTCTTCTACGGCGTCGCCGAGCCGCTCACCCACTTCGCGAACCCGCGGCCCGGAGTGACCGGCACCGAGCAGCAGCTGGCGCAGAGCGCCCTCTCGCAGACCTTCCTGCACTGGGGCGTGCACGCCTGGGCCATCTACGTGGTCGTCGGCCTCGCTCTCGCCTACGCGATCCACCGCCGGGGCCGCCCCGTGTCGATCCGCTGGGCCCTCGAGCCGCTGCTCGGGCGACGGGTGCGCGGCGGCTGGGGCAACGCGATCGACGTCGTCGCCCTGATCGGCACGGTGTTCGGAGTCGCGACCTCGCTCGGTCTCGGAGTGACGCAGATCTCGGCCGGGCTCGAGTCGATCGGCCTCGTGGAGTCCTCGCTCACCGTCCAGCTCGTCGTCATCGCCGTGGTGACCGGAGCGACGATCCTCTCGCTCGTGTCGGGCGTGGGGAAGGGCATGAAGTGGCTGTCCTCGGGGAATCTGATCCTGGCGGCAGCTCTCCTCGTCTTCGTGCTGTTCGCCGGTCCGACCGAGTTCCTCCTGCGCGAGTTCGTCCAGTCGATCGGCAACTACCTGCAGAACTTCATCGGCCTCTCGTTCACCGTGAGCGCGTTCGCCGGCCAGCAGGGCGAGCTGTGGCAGGCCAGCTGGACGACGTTCTACTGGGGCTGGTGGATGTCGTGGGCGCCGTTCGTGGGCATCTTCATCGCCCGCGTCTCGAAGGGCCGCACGGTGCGCGAGTTCGTCGCCGGAGTGCTCCTGGTGCCGACGATCATGACGTTCCTCTGGTTCAGCGTTCTCGGCGGAACGGCCCTGCAGCGCGAGCTCGTCGGAGGCGGCGGGCTCGTCGGAGCCGACGGTGCGGTCGACTCCGACATCGCCCTGTTCCAGATGCTGGGCGATCTGCCCGCGGGCGCGGTGCTGACCGTCGGGGCGATCCTCCTGATCGGCGTCTTCTTCGTCACCTCGGCCGACTCCGGCGCCCTCGTCATGGCGATGATCGCCACCGGCGGCTCCGTCGAGCCGAAGAACTCGGTGCGGGTGTTCTTCGCCCTGGCGACGGCGCTGCTCGCGATCGCGCTGCTGATCGCCGGCGGGCTCGACGCCCTGCAGACCGCCGCGATCCTCTCGGCGCTGCCGTTCAGCGTCGTGATGATCCTGATGTGCGTCGCCACGGTGATCGCGTTCCGCCGCGAGCTGCGGGCCTACGACAGGGCACGGCGATCCGCGTTCGTCGGCGACATCGGCCGCTTCTACGGACTCGAGGTGGAGGAGCCGACCGAGCGGGAGCCGCAGCCGCTGCTCAAGCGGGTGCTGCGACGCGGTCGCTGACCCCTCGCGCCCGGCCGCGCCGGGGCCCTAGCGTGGAGGGATGGCACTGACGCTCCCGGAACCCCGGCTCCCCTCCCTCCTCGACTCCCCCGTTCTGAAGTGGGGGATCCTGGCCCCGGGCGGCATCGCCACCAGCTTCGTCGAGGCGCTGCGGAAGCACACGCGCCAGGAGGTCGTCGCCGTCGGCTCGCGCTCGCTCGAGCGCGCGCAGGAGTTCGCGAGCCGCTTCGGGATCGCCCGCGCGTCCGCCGGCTACGAGGCCGTCGTGAACGACCCCGAGGTCGACGTCGTCTACGTAGCATCCCCGCACTCGGAGCACGCGCGGCAGGCGCTGCTCGCGATCGCCGCGGGCAAGCACATCCTGGTGGAGAAGCCGTTCGCGCCCACTCCGGGCGAGGCCGAGATGATCGTGCACGCCGCCCGCGACGCCGGGGTTTTCGCGATGGAGGCGATGTGGATGCGCTACCTCCCGCACATGGACGTGGTGCGCCGCCTGATGGAGGACGGCGCCGTCGGGGCGCCCGCCCTGGTCTCGGCCGACTTCGGGGCGGCGTTCCCCTTCGATCCGACGAGCCGGATCTTCGACCCCGCACTCGCGGGCGGCGGGCTGCTCGACGTCGGCGTCTACGCGTCCTCGTTCGTCTCGATGATCGCCGGCACTCCGCAGAGCACCGTCGTCTCGGGCGGCCTCACCAGCACCGGAGTCGACGCGACCGCGACGATCGTCGGCCGCCACGCGGGCGGCGTGCAGTCGCTCGCCACCTCGACCGTGCTGGCCGACACACTGCAGGCCGCGAGCGTCGCGGGCAGCGAGGGCCGGATCGACGTGCATCCCGCGTTCTGGCGTCCGGGCGGAGTGACGCTCACGCGCGGGGAGGACTCCGGCACCTGGCTCGACGAGTCGCCGCTGCGCGCCGGCGAGGGGCTGGCGTGGGAGGCGGTGCACCTCGCGACCTTCCTGGCCGAGGGGCGCACGGAGTCGCCGCTGCATCCGCTGGACGAGGTCGTGCAGACGGTGCGCACGCTCGACGACGCGCGCCGGCGCATCGGGGTGGCGGTCTAGGGCACTCGAGTCCCCCGCCCCCGTGCGGGGCGGTGCACCATCTGCAGGGGTGTGCACCATCTGCAGGGGTGCGCACCATCTGCAGGGGTGTGCACCATCTGCAGGGGATCCTGCCGGTAGCGGACGAGCACCCGCGGCGGGAAGCGCTTCCTCCTCCGGATCCCCTGCACATCGCACGGATCCCCCTGCAGACGGTACGGAAGCCCGCAGACGGCGCACGGACCTGCAGACGGTACGAAGGCCTGCAGGGGTGTGCACCATCTGCAGGGGATCCTGCCGGTAGCGGACGAGCATCCGCGGCGGGAAGCGCTTCCTCCTCCGGATCCCCTGCACATCGCACGGATCCCCCTGCAGACGGTACGGAAGCCCGCAGACGGCGCACGAACCTGCAGACGGTACGAAGGCCTGCAGGGGTGTGCACCATCTGCAGGAGATCCTGCCGGTTGCGGACGAGCATCCGCGACGGGAAGCGCTTCCTCCTCCGAAAGGCCTGCAGATCGTACGGAGGCCTGCAGACGGCGCGCAGTCCCGCAGACGGTGCGCACGCTCGACGACGCGCGCCGGCGCATCGGGGTGGCGGTCTAGGCCGGCAGCTCCACGCGGAACGCGGTGCGGCCGGGCTCGGAGTCGACGAGCACGCGTCCGCCGTGCGCCTCGACGACCGCGGAGACGATCGCGAGACCCAGCCCCGTGGATCCGGTCGTCCGGGCGCGCGAGGAGTCGCCGCGGGCGAAGCGCTCGAACAGCACGGGGACGAGCTCGGGGGCGATGCCGGGCCCGGAGTCGGTGACCGTCACGACCGCGATCGGCCGCCCCCGGTCGTCGTGCTCCTCGGCGAGCGCCGCCACGACCCGCGTGCCGGGAGGGGTGTGCACGGTCGCGTTCCGCAGCAGGTTCGCCACCACCTGGTGCAGACGGAAGCCGTCGCCGCGGATCTCGACCGGCTCCTCCGGCAGCTCGAGGTCCCAGTCGTGGTCGGGGCCGGCGACGTGGGCGTCCGAGACCGCCTCGATCAGCAGCATCGTCAGGTCCACCGGCTCCTTCTCGAGGTCGCGGCCCTCGTCGAGCCGGGCGAGGAGCAGCAGGTCCTCGACGAGCGAGGTCATCCGGGTCGCGGCCGACTCGATGCGGTCGAGGGAGTAGGCGGCGGCCCCGGACACCTCGGCGTCGCCGCGGCGGGGCAGCTCGGCGTAGCCGCGGATCGCGGCCAGCGGCGTGCGCAGCTCGTGCGAGGCGTCGGCGACGAACTGCCGCACCTTGCTCTCGCTCGCCTCGCGCGACTGGAGGGCCGCGGTGACGTGGTCGAGCATGCGGTTGAAGGCGGCGCCCACGCGGCCGACCTCGGTGCGGGTGTCGGCGTCCTCCTCCGGGACGCGCTCGACGAGCTCCACCGCACCGCGCTCGAGCGGCAGCTCGGCGACGCGGGTCGCGGTCGCCTCGACGCGGTCGAGCGGTCGGAGGGCGAGGCGGATGATCGCCGTGGCGAGGAGGGCGACCAGCAGCATCGCGAGCAGGGTGATCGCGACGACCACCGCGGTCAGCGAGCCGAGGACCTCCGTCGTCCCGCCCAGCGGCACGCCCACGACGACGACGGAGCCGTCCACGACGGCCGCCTGCGTCCGGTACGCGCCGAGGGCGCCGCCGAGATCGACCGTCGTCTCGTCTCCCCCGGCCGCGACCGCCTGCGCGAGGACCGAGTCGGGCTCCTCCGCGAACTGGCGGCAGTCGCCGTCGCCGTCGATGTAGGCGCCGACGAAGGAGCCGTCGCCGCCGCGCACCGCCGTGATCGTGCTGAGGTTCTGGCTCGGGCCGCCGAACGAGTCGTCGGGGCACGAGGTCGCGCGCTCGATGCCCGAGGGGCCGGCGAACGGGCCCGGGCCGTCGAACTCCTGCAGCCGCTTCAGCGACTGCGAGAGCTGCGTGTCCGTGCTCTCGTAGAGGATCCCGCGCAGCGACAGCACGCTCACCGCGCCGACCACTCCGGCGGTGATCGCCACCATCAGGACGACGGCGAGCACCATCCGGCGCCGCAGCGTCCACGGCGCACGCCGGCCGGATCGCCCGGCACGGGAGCCGCGCAGCGCCGATCGGGTCGCGAAATCGCCGAAGCCGGAGCGGGAGGCCACTAGTCGGCGGGCTTCAGCAGGTAGCCGGCGCCGCGCACCGTGTGGATCATCGGCGCGCGCCCGGCGTCGATCTTCTTCCGGAGGTACGAGATGTAGATCTCGACGACGCTCGACTTGCCGCCGAAGTCGTACGACCAGACGCGGTCGAGGATCTGCGCCTTGCTGAGCACCCGGCGGGGGTTCCGCATCAGGAAGCGCAGCAGCTCGAACTCGGTCGCAGTCAGCTCGATGGAGGTGTCGCCGCGGCGCACCTCGTGGCTGTCCTCGTCGAGCTCGAGGTCGCCGACGACCACGCGGGGGTCGTCGGCGTCGTTCGCGAGCAGAGTGCTGCGGCGGATGAGGCCGCGCATCCGGGCCACGAGCTCCTCGAGCGAGAAGGGCTTGGTCACGTAGTCGTCGCCGCCCGCGGTCAGCCCCGCGATGCGGTCGTCGAGCGCGTCCTTGGCCGTGAGGAAGAGCACGGGCGTCTGGCTGCCGTCGGCGCGCACCCGCTGCAGCACCTGCAGCCCGTCGATGTCGGGGAGCATCACGTCGAGCACGATCACGTCGGGCCGGAACTCGCGCGCGAGGGTGATCGCCGAGCGGCCCTCGGCCGCGGTGCGCACCTCCCAGCCCTCGTAGCGCAGAGCCATCTGCAGCAGGTCGGTCAGGGTGCTCTCGTCGTCGACGACGAGGACGCGGATCGGGGATCCGTCGGCGCGCTTCAGGCGGGCGCGCTGAGCGGGGGCGAGGTGCTTCGAGGGAGCGGGGGTGGGCATGCCTCCCAGTATCGGGAGGTTCCCTATGACTCGGCTATGGACGGCCGATGTCGTCGCCGTGCGCGTCCGGTGCCGCGACGCCGGCCTTCTCCGGCTCCTCGACCGCCGCCGAGCGGGCGTAGCCGCGCACGCGCCGGTCGATGAAGGTCGCGAACCACAGCAGCACGCCGATCACGAGCAGCACCGCGGCGATCTCGTACTGGGCGATGTCGCGCCCCGACGTGATCGGCAGCACCAGGTAGACGCAGGCGAGGGCGCCGATCACGGGCAGCGCGGTGGGGGTGCGGAAGTGGGAGTGCTCGACGGGCTGCCTGCGCAGCACGAGGACCGAGACGTTGACCACCGCGAAGACCGCGAGGAGCAGGAGCGACGTGGTGCCGCCGAGCAGGACCGCGATGGGGTTCTGCGTGTCGCGCGACACGTAGGCGGTGAGCAGCAGAGCGATGACGGTGGTGAAGAGGATCGCCGCCCACGGCGTGCGGCGCCCGGGCAGCACGTTCTTGAGGAACGGCGGGAGGACGCCCTGCTTGCTCATGCCGTAGAGCAGCCGGCTCGCCATCATCATGTTGATCAGCGCGCTGTTGGCCACGGCGAACAGCGAGATGAACGGCAGCAGGGTCGAGATCGGGAAGTCGGGCGCCGCGGTCTCGACGACCGTGACGAGCGGAGTGTCGTTGCCGGCGAGCTCGCCGACGGGCACGATCGCGACGGCGAGGGTCGAGACGAGGATGTAGACCACGGCCGTGATGCCGAGCCCGGTGAGCATCACCTTCGGGAAGATGCGGCTGGGCTCCTTGGTCTCCTCCGCCATGTTGACCGAGTCCTCGAAGCCCACCATCGCGAAGAACGCGAGCGAGGTGGCCGTGCTCACCGCGAGCAGCAGCGACTTGTCGCCCGACGTCTCGAACGCGACGACCCGCGAGAAGTCGGCCTGCCCGCCGAAGACGGCGAAGAAGCAGACGAAGATCACGAGCAGCAGGCCCGAGAGCTCGATCAGCGTCAGCACGACGTTCAGGCCCACGCTCTCGGCGACCCCGCGGAGGTTCACCAGCGCGATCAGCACCATGAAGACCAGCGCGATCGTGATCTTGACGCCGGCCCCCTCGCCCAGGCCGAAGCCGATCGCGAAGTTGCTCGCGAACGCTCCGGATGCGGCGGACGCCGACGTGATACCGCTCGCCATCACCGTGAAGCAGACGAGGAAGGTGATGAAGTGGATGCCGAACGCCTTGTGCGCGTAGAGCGCGGCTCCGGCCGCCTGCGGGAACTTGGTCACGAGCTCGAGGTACGAGCAGGCGGTGAGCGTCGCGACGACGAACGCGATGAGGAACGGCAGCCACGCCGCTCCCCCGACCTCGGCCGCGACCTGCCCGGTGAGAGCGTAGATGCCCGTCCCGAGGATGTCGCCGACCACGAACAGGAGCAGGAGCTTGGGCCCGAGGACCCGCTTCAGCTCGGGCGGGGCGGTGGTCTTCTCGCGTGTCGCAGTCATGATCGGCGCCTCCGTCGGCTCGTTCCGGATGAGCGCGAGCCTAGGACCGCGACGGGCGCGGGGGGAAGGGTGCGGGAACGACGGAGCGCCGGGACCCGCGAGGATCCCGGCGCTCCGTGAGACGCTCCGCTCTACAGGACGCCGGCGCCCACGGGGACGGAGATGGTCGTCGACGCGGACAGGGTGCGGTCGGGGAACGCGATCGACAGGCTCACCGGGAAGCTGGCGAGAGCGTTGACGCCGAGACCGGAGTTGGTGCCGGCGAGGCCGAACTGCACCGGGATGTTCAGCGTGCCGTTGGACGCGACCGTGAAGGTCTGCTGCGACGTGTAGGACGTGGTCGGGATGCCGACGTTCTGTCCCAGAGCCCTCTGGTAGACGACCGAGCGGCTTCCCGTCGGGGTCAGGGCGCCGTTGTACTGGCGGACGCCGAAGCCGCGGGCGGTGCCCACCGTGATGTTGATGCCGGCCGGGCGGCTCACGACGATCGTGACCACGCCGGTCTCGCCCGCGATCGCTCCGGCGCCGTTCGTGAGCGTGAACTGCGTGGGGACGGTGACGAGGGCACCGGCGGTGACCGTCGTCTGCGTGTCGATGATGTTCAGGGTCAGCAGGCTCGTGGTCGACGCGGTCCACGCGAGCGACGCGGTGTTGACGGACGCGGCGGCCATCGGTGCGGCGACCGCCACGGCGACGACGGGGACGCTCCAGGCGGCGGACTTGGTGAGACTGCGGCGGGAGATGGAGTTCTCGGGCACGTGTTCCCTTTCGGAGGAAGGAGGTCGGAGGGCGGCAGTGCGGTGATCACCCCACGTCCGTAGGGGAAAGGTAGGGAGAGGCCGGGTCCGGCTCCACGCCTCCGCCCGGAGCGACGATTCCTCGACTCCACTGCGTCTGGTGGTTTCCTGAGAGCCCGCTGGTGCGCGCGATCGGGGGGTTCCGCGTCATCCCGCGGCAGTCGCCCGACGATCGCCCGCGGCACCTCGGCGCACCGCCCTTCACCCTCGACCGGGGGCGCCTCGATCCGGCTCGCCGACCTGGCGCGGAACAGCGCCCCCGTGTCGGAGGGGGGCGGTCGGCGGCCCCGCTTCATAGGCGACCCACAAGCGACCGAGACGGAGCGCAGAAGCGGCGTCCCTACCGTCGGGGAACCGGGCGGACCACTCCGCTCCGCGTCCCGCTCCCGGGGCGCCGCTCCCCCGACACGAAGGACACGATGTTCGCCACCTACCTCCGACGAGAGCTCGTGAACCGGCGACGGCAGACGATCGTCGTCGCCGCCGGCACCGCCCTCGCCATCGCCCTCGTCCTGCTCGTCTCCGCGTTCTCCTCCGGGGTGCGGAACGCGCAGGCGTCCGTCCTCGACTCCGTCTACGGAGTGGGCACCGACATCACCGTGACGCAGGCCGCCGCCGCACCCGCCGCGGGCGACGGCGGCCAGCGGTTCGACTTCGGCGAGGCCGACGGCACGACCCAGGACGGCACGACCTCCGTCAGCCAGTCGCGCCTCGAGGTCGACCGCGGCACGACGGCGTTCGACGCGTCCGCCATCGCCACGGCGCTCGGCGTCGAGGGCGTGCAGACCGCGATCGGGGTGCTCTCCCTCACCAGCACGACGTTCTCGGGCGAGCTGCCCGATCGCGGCGCCGCCGCCGCACCGGGCGATGCCACGGCGGGCGAGGCTCCCGCGGGCGGTCCCGACGGCGCGGGCGGCTCCTCCTTCGGCGTCGACTCGTTCTCGGTGCTCGGCCTCGACCCGGCGGGCAGCGCGATCGGGCCCCTCGCCGATGTGGTCCTGACCGACGGGCGGACGTTCACCGCGGAGGACGCGGGGCAGGACGTGGTCGTGCTCGACTCCTCCTACGCCACGACCGCGGCGCTGACGGTCGGCTCGACCGTCGACATCGGCGGCACCGCGTTCAGCGTGGTCGGCATCGTGACGACGGACTCGCCCGACGCGAGCACCGCCTCCGACGCCTACCTCCCCCTCGACGTCGCCCAGACGCTCTCGGGCGAGGCCGGGCTGATCTCGTCCGTGTACGTGCAGGCCGGCTCCGCCGACGACATCACGAGGATCCAGTCGGACCTCGAGAGCGCACTGCCCGACAGCACCGTCTCGACGCAGGCCGACCTCGCCTCCACCGTGTCGGGGTCCCTGTCGACCGCGGGCGACCTCGTCGCGAACCTCGGCACCTGGCTGTCGCTGCTCGTGCTGGCCGCCGCGTTCGGGATCGCCTCGCTCTTCACGCTCTCGGGAGTCGCCCGCCGCACCCGCGAGTTCGGCACCCTGAAGGCGATCGGCTGGTCCAACGGCGCCCTCGTGCGCCAGGTGGCGGGAGAGTCGGTCGTGCAGGGGCTGATCGGAGGCGCCGTCGGCATCGCCCTCGGCCTCGCCGGCATCGCGATCGTGAACGCCGTCGCGCCGACCCTCTCGGGCTCCTCCCCGGCGAGCGCCGCAGCGGGACCCGGAGGAGGGTTCGGGCCGGGAGCCGCGCCGACGACCACCGAGGTCGCGCTCGCACTGCCGATCACCGTCCCGGTGATCCTCCTCGCCGTCGGGCTGTCGATCCTCGGCGGTGTCCTCGCCGGCTCGCTCGGCGGCTGGCGGGCCGCGCGCCTGCGCCCCGCCGCGGCACTCCGCTCCGTCGGCTGACACCCCTCTCCCCCTCGATCAGAAGGACGACATGTACACCCTCACGAACGTCACCAAGAGCTACACGGGCACGACGACCGCGGTCACCGCGCTGAAGGACGTCACCCTCACCATCCCGGACGGCCAGATGGTCGCGATCCAGGGTCCGACCGGCGGGGGCAAGTCGACGCTGCTGCAGATGCTCGGCGCCCTCGACCGGCCCACCTCGGGCACCGTCGTGCTCGGCGAGCACGAGATCTCGTCGGCGGGCGACCGCCGGCTCGCGGCGATTCGGGCGTCGGAGGTGGGCATCGTGTTCCAGAGCTTCAACCTGATCCCCACGCTCACCGCGCTCGAGAACGTCGAGACGGCGCTGGCCCCGCAGAGGATCGGAGCCGCGAGGCGGTCGGAGCGCGCGCGGGCCGCTCTCGCCTCCGTCGGCCTCGCGGACCGGGCCGACCACCTGCCGGCGCAGCTGTCGGGCGGTCAGCAGCAGCGCGTCGCCATCGCGCGCGCCCTGGTCAAGGAGCCGTCGGTGCTGCTCGCCGACGAGCCGACCGGCGCGCTCGACGAGGACACCCGGGACGACATCATGACCCTGCTGGAGTCGCTCTGGACGAGCCTGGGGCTGACGCTGGTGATCGTGACGCACGACTCCGCCGTGGCCCGGCGCGCCCAGCGGCGGCTGCACCTGAAGGGCGGCCGCGTGACGGAGGCGGCGTGACCGAGGCGCCGTGACGCCGGCAGAAGCTCAGCCGAGACCGGGTGTCGGCCACCACCGTGGCCGACACCTCTTCTCAGGGGAGGTTCCACTCGGGAGTCAGACGGCCCGCTTGCGGAGGAATGCCAGCGCCCGGGTCCAGGAGTCGGCCGCCGCCTCGGGCACGTACGTGCCGTCGTTCGAGTCGTTGAAGAAGGCGTGCCCGGCGCCGGGGTAGACGACGACCTCGACGTCCTTGCCGGCCGTCGCCTCGCGGACCCGCGGCACCTGCTCGACGAGCGGCGCGTCCTGGTCGCCCACGAACGCCAGCACTCCGACCTCGAGCGCGGCCAGCTCCTCGTCGGAGGCCGTGACGTGCCCGTAGAACGGGACCGCCGCCGCCAGCCGCGGCTCCGCGAGCGCGAGCGCCCAGCTGAACGTGCCGCCGTAGCAGAACCCGGTGATGGAGACGCTCGTGACGCCGTCCTCGCTCAGCAGCCGGGTGACGAGCGCGCGGAGGATCGCGATGCTCCGCTTCGCGTGCTCGGGAGTGAACACGGGCGCGAAGAAGGTGCGCAGCTCGACCTGCCGCGGGAGCCGCCGCACCGGGTGGTCGTAGTCGGCCCGCTGCTCGGTGTCGAGCTGCTCGAGCAGTCCGCTCTCGGCCAGCAGCTCGGGCGCGACGACCCGGAACCCCTCGGCCGCGTACCGGTCGGCGACCGAGCGGATGTGCCCGTCCACACCCCACACCTCGTGGATCAGGATGAGCGCGTGCTCGCCGTCACCGCTCCGGTACAGGGGGACGTCGTGGTCGGCCAGGGTCCAGGTCTCATCGCTCGTGGGCATCCCTGCACGATAGCGGCGCGCCCCGAGAGGGGGACGCGTGCTTGCTGAGCGGGAGTCCTGCTTGACTGGGCGGATGGAGGAGGACGAGCGGCGGCGCAAGCGCTTCCGGCTGATCGCGACGACCGCGGTGGTCGTGACCGTCATCGTGGTGGGGCACCTCGCGGTGTTCCTGCTGCTGGGGGTGTGAGGGGACGGTCCGGGCTCCCGTCTTCTCGCCTCCGTCTCGGTGAACGCCCCTCCTCTGCGCGCATCGACGGAGGGGTGACCGAAGCGTTCCAGGGGACCGGAGAAGGCGCACGCGCTCCCGGCACCGCCCTCACCGGCGTCCGACCCGCTGTCACGCCGCGAGCGCGGCAAGCGCAGCGAGCGAGAGATATCGGGCCGCGACCCCGACCATCAGAACGGCTCCGCTGAGGTTCAGAAGAGCCTCCCCGAGCTTCTCCCGATCACAACCGACGGCGAACGTGCCGATCACGCAGAGGACGACGCACGCCTCGAAGACGATCAGCAGCGGATTGCTCGACAGCACTCCCGCGAGATCGCCGTGCACCAGCGAGGAGAACGCTCGAGTCGCGCCGCACGCCGGGCAGGGAACGCCCGTCCATTCGCGGAACGCGCAGGGCGGGAACAGCGTGGACTCGTACGGGTCCGTCTCCAGGACCGCGACCGCGAGCACGAGGTGGCCCACTCCAGCGATGGACAGAGAGCAGAACGCGCCGCAGAGCCAGACCGGATCGATGCGACGTGTGGAAGCGACGACAGCTGCCCGTCGGCCGCGCCAGGGCATCGATCAACCCATCCTCGTGAGCATTCGCGCGGGAAGGCTGAGAACGGCGTAGCCCAGCGCGCAGCCGAGGAAGGCGAGTCCGCCGGCCCAGTCCGGCGCGTACGGGAAAGAGGCGTCACTCTCGCTCGCGAAGAAGATCAGAACTTGAAGCCAGAGCGCGATGATCTGCACCGCTATACCGGAGAGCACGACCATCAGGACGGGAGCCACCCGGAATGCCACGCCGAGGAAGATCGCGGCGAGCACACCGGCCGCGAGGACCGGCACCTGCGGCACGGCCATCATGCTGTAGCCGAAGGGGGATGCGATGAAATCGAGGAGCATGACGCCGCTCAGGAACGCTATCCCGCCGAGCGGTGAGACCAGTCGGAAGAGTCCGGCGAAAGCCACTCCGGCGGCGAGAGCCGCCACGTAGGTCAGATAGATCGCGGCGACCTCCCAGCCCGAGGAGAGACGTTGAACGATCAGCAGGACACTCACCACGTAGCTGCAGCCGGAGAGGATCCAGTCCCTTCCGTCCAGTAGAGGTGGAACGACGGTCAGCCCGCAGATGAGCCCGATCACCAGAGCGAACGTGAAGACGACGGCGCCCGGCAGATCCGAAGCGACGTCTGACCACAATCCCAACGCGGCGATCGCGACGAGGACCGGCTTGATCCACAGCCAGGTACTCTCCGGCTCGCTGTATCCGTCTCGACCCGAGACCATGACGACCACGCCGATGATGACGCCTGCAATGGTTCCGCCGATCACCAGCGAGATGAGGATCTCCTCGAATCCGTACGGCGCGACCAGAAGGAGGTCCGCATCCGGCGCCGAGGCGATCACGATGCCGCATCACAGGTCGGGTGGGACGATCGGAACCAGGATTCTCGTGTCACTTCCGACCGTCGTCTCGGAACTCGCGCATGGCCTGAACCTGGATGTCGATCGCTCGCCTCGTCCTCGCTTCGCGGCGCTTGCGCACGGCACGCCTCAGCAGGAAGACCCACAGGGCGGAGAGCGCGAAGATGGCGAAGCAGAGGGCGGGGAGCAGGAGCCCTGCGGCAGCGCTCGAAGCGCTGCTCGCGAGGATGACGTGGTGAGAGAACATTGCTGGAGATTCCGTTCCGTGAGGTGACAGGAGTGCGTGCAGGTGATGGCGCAGATGCTCTTCGATCAGGTGCGACTGCGATGTCGACTCGCTGGACGTCCGCCAGGATGCCGACCGTCGCCGTTCCCGAAGCCGCGGGTGATCATGCGACGGTCCCGACGTCTGCACTCTCCGCAGTGCCGAGCAGCGTCTCCAAGGCACTCGTCGAGATCGGCCAACCGATCTCGCTCGCGACGGCACGGCAGTAGGCCCAGCACCTCGCTATCGCCTCGTGCGCCTCGTCGTCGATGAACTCCACGGCCGCGACCCCCTGCAGTGAGCCGGCTGCCGTCAGAACGTCGTAGGCCACGCCGACCGTCTGAAGAGGTAGACCCGTCTCGCCACTCACCGTGCTGACGAAATCCACTCGATCAGCGAAGTCGCGATGATGGATCGCCTGGCGGACGACGGTGGCGAGGTCGCCGTTCCCTGGCAGCACCAGCGGTTCTCCGATTCGCAGGAAAGCATCGCGGACCAGGTTCGGTGCGGCGAGGTCCACCTCGAACAGGTACGGCATCCTGGTGTCGTAGGCGTAGCGCTCGTGCATGATCTTGCGACGCTGACTGTCGTGCGTGACGGCGAGTCGGGTGCCCGCCAAGGCGTACCGCAACGCCGTGGTCAGCGAGCCGAAACCGAGGCCGGCCGGATCGACACCCGTCATCTCGCGTACGAGAGGCGCGGCCGTCTGCATGTCCAGACCGCGGTTCCCCGTCATGTCCACCACTTCGTAGAGCCGCCCGCCCGGCTGGCACACGGCGTGGATCGCGTCGGCGTAGCTCTCGCGCGCGGCCGCCCCTGACTGCGTGGCAGCGCTGCTGCTCTCAGCGGGCGACCCTGGTTGCTCGATCGGAACAAGCTCGCACTGGAGTTCTCGACGGAGGAACTGCGACAGGTTCGCGGCACCGAGCGACTTCCAATCCAGATGCCAGGACCGCCGCAACTCCAACGAGATGGTGGTCAGATGCTGCTGCCGGACGGCGTAGCCCACCGCTGTCTTCGTCGCGAAGTGCGGGTTGGCCTCGAACAGCTGCTCGAGGAGCGCCTTCATCCGAGTCGCGTCCAGGACCGGGAGGAGGGTGGTCGGAGAATCGGTGACGGATGCGGACGGCCCCGAAGGAGCATCAGGTCGAACGATGCTCCTGTGCAGCCCTTTCTCGAGAAGAGCGGCGAAGTTCTTGAATCCGAGCGTCTGGGAGTCGAAGGGCTGATGGGCTCGGATCCGTTGCGCCAAGGAGCCGAGCAGACGTCCGTCGAGGTCGTCCTGATTCACCATGAAACGCCGATCCTCTCTCAAGACCTTCTCGAGTGCGCGACCGACCTCGAGCAGGGCAGGTGAGCTGGATTGCTCAGCGGAAGCACGTCCGGCGGGCCGCGGGATCTGCTCGGGCACCGGCGCCTTCGGGGCGGTGTCCGAGATACGCAGCTCGATGACGTGATCGACGTTGTTCCTCAGCCCTTCACTCATTCGCAGATTCGGACGATCCAGAGAGGCGGCGAGAACGAATTTCCCCTGCCTGCGCAGCCGTCGAGCGAGTGGGATGTAGCCACCGTCGCAACTGACGATGACGAACGTCTCTATCGCCGGCTGCGTGAAAGCCATCTCCATCGCGTCGACGATGAGCTCGATGTCAGCGGCGTTCTTCACTGGTTCGTGCATTGCATGGACGTTGATGGCCTCGACCGCCGTTCTGTCCAGCTCCCGCTTGATCCGCGACAGTTGCGGCTTGCCCCAGTTCGCGTAGGCGCGGATCGTGACGGCACTCGATCCGAGATCGAGTCTCTCCGTGTGACCGAGAGCTTCTTCGACAAGCCGTCGTAACGAGATGTCGGGTATCACTCCGCCGTATCCTTCGATGAGATTCTCAAGATCGATAAGCAGCGCGACAGTTCGTCGCGTAACTCCTGATGCCATGGGCCCCTCTCCGGTCCAGCGCTTTTCCGGTCATGCTAGCGCTCGCCGGAATTCGAATGAACATGATGTCTCCTGCGATCGGTCGTCGTCATTCCGGGCACGATCGATCGAGGGAGTGTCATCTCGAATGCGCTTCGACACCTCAGGGAATCAGCGACGCCGCCTATTCGAAGGCCGTGTCCTGTGATCGCCCGACGGCACGGGACGGCCTCCGATGACGAGGACGCCGACAGCGGCCTCGAGCACGTCGTCCGTGATCGTCACGACCTCCTCCACCTCTGCGGCGACGGCACCGCCTTCGCCGCCCCGGTCATCGGACCCGACGGCTGCGGCGTCGCCACCTGCAGCGGGCTCTTCGCCGCCCTGCGTCCCTTCGACGATTCGGCGATGATCGGCCGGATGATCGCCTTTTCCGCACCCTGCGGCAGGTCACCCCAGGATCAGCAAGAGGAACGTCGTCGAGGAGCATTGCGGCGCGATCCGCGTCGAGGTCAGAGACGAATCGGCACAGTGATTCAGCCGCCTCTCGTAATGAGCCGCCTGGGAGCCGGGGCTCAATGGACTCGATCTCCCTCGAAGGCGGGAATGTCACAGGTAGCGGGCCGCCAGTACTTTGTGCCGTGACAATCAATTCCTCGGAGGGGATGCAGATGTTTCGAAGACCTGGTCCGACTCCTCCGAGCGGGACGTCGCTCGCTTCGACGGTGGTGCAGAGTGTGTCTGCTCACGCTGAGGAGAGCGACGGACGACTCGGCGCATGGACCGACGTCACTGCTCGATCCGAATCGGCGATGTCAGGATTTCTCGACGACATCGCCGCAGCGGCGACGGGCGACGTCGGCGTCTCGGCTGACGTCACCGAGCCGGACGACGGCACTCGGCCATGACGACACCCCGGAGAACCCCGCGAGCCGAGCTCGTCGCGTGGGTGACGGCAGTCGGTCCTCTCGCGATCGCCTTGTTCATCACGCTTCTCCACTCCGTGGTGACCGCGACGATCCTCGTCGATCAGATCCCGGGAGGGGACGCCGGGCTCGCAACGACGCCGGCACTGGAGTCCGCGTACCGGACCATGAGCTGGTCGTTCCCGGCCTTCGTCGGAGTCACCGTGATCGGAGTCGTCGGGCCGCTCGTCGCTCAGCGACGGACTCGACGAGGAACGGGATCTCGATGAGGGAGCGCACCACCGGAATCGATGACCAGCTCGGCCCACTCGCCTCATGAGGTGCCCGACGACCACGCGGGCATCGGACGCGGGAGCCGAATCCGTGCCCTTCGACGCTCGGATCGGTCGACGCTCTGCAGGACGCCTTCGGGGCTCGGTACGGTGACCGCATGGACGACGACGAACGTCAGAACCTGGTCGCACGTGCCGAGATCGTCAGCGCCTACATCAGAGCCCTCGCGGACCCGGAGAAGCTGGTGCGGGTGTGCGCGAACGCCTCGGGAGACCGCGACGACGAGAGGGCGGCCGTCGCCGCAGAGTTCGGGGTCGGCGACATGGTGGCCACCGCGATCCTCGACCTCCAGGTGAGGCGCTTCACGCCGAGGTCGATCGAGCAGATGCGGAACGAGCTGGCCGACATCGAGCGTCGGCTGGCCGAGCTCGACCGCCAGTAGGACGATCCACGACCGGACGCCCGCCGGACCGGCCTCGTCGGAGTCGGGGCTCGCGTGCCGGGCAGGCCGGAGGACTCGTCTCGGCACCGGGATGCGCGGGACATGATCGCAGTCGCTCCGAGCCGTCCGTGCAAGGGTCGACCGGGACTGCTCCGTCCTGCGAGGAGGCTTCCTCATGTCGCGAGACCCGAACCGTCACCGAGGTCGCGAACAGCTAGCATCCGAGTGCCGTCGACCTTCGGCGCCTCCGATCGAAAGAGCACCAGTGCCTCGCCGTCGCCGCCTTCCTCTGCTCGTTCTCACCGTCACCGCGGCGCTGCTCGGCGGTGCTGTCGCGCCACTCGCCTCCGCAGCGCCCGACTCCACGGTCACCGACACCGTTCGCCTGTCGCCGCCGCGTCCGGTCGACGGCAGGACGGTCCCCCTCGGAGACGCGGTCGGCGCCGTGGACGGGAACTTCCAGTTCGTCCCGCGGGGGAAGGACCCTGCGGCGGGCACTGCGTCGGGAACCATCACCATCTCGGGATCGGTCACCGTCGCCGACGGGGCCGGCGGCAGCGGGCCTCTCCCGTTCGGTGTCCAGCCCTTCGTGTCGCTGTACAACTGGGACGGCTTCCAGATCCGGAGTTCGACGTCGGCCGACTTCTCGTTCTCGGCGCCGGCCGGTGCCACCTACTTCCTCCTCGCCGGTGCCGGATTCGGACAGCCCTACGCCCGGACCTGGTTCGGCGGCACGCCGATCCCCGCGCGATCACCGGGGATCACGGCGAGCACCACCGACGCCGACATCACCCTGCTGCCCGGGGGTTCCGTGACGGGGACCGTCGGTGCACCCGCTGCCGCGACCGGCACGCGCCCCTACTCCGCCGAGGCGTGGCTCCTGGAGGAGGGCACGGACTCCGCCTGGCCGATGGGCTCGGGATACCTGAACATCCAGGGAGGCGGAACCTCGCCGTTCCAGATCACGGGCCTGCCCGCAGGGCGCTATCTCGTCCGCGCGCTGGAGAGCACGTCCTCGGCCACCGCGCCGGCGAGCGCCGACGCCTTCTGGCGGACCTCGGAGAACGCGACGACCGCCACGCCTGTGACCGTCGGCGCGGGAACGACGACCGGCATCGACCTCGCGCTGGAGGCGTACGAGTCGACGACGGCCCGGATCTCGGGAACCGATCGGTACGCGACGTCCGTCGCCGCGACGCGCAGCTTCTTCACTCCCGGCATCCCCGTGCTCTACGTCGCGAGCGGTGCGAAGTGGCCCGACGCGCTCAGCGCAGGACCGGCCGCTTCGGTGCAGGGCGGAGCGCTCCTGCTCACCGATCCCGACGGTGTGCCGTCCGTGGTCCGCGACGAGATCGTGCGGCTCGCGCCGGAGCGTGTGGTCGTGGTCGGCAGCCCCGCCACGGTGAGCACCGCCGTGTACGACGAACTCGCCGCGCTCACCCCCTCGATCCGCCGCATCGGCGGAACCGATCGGTACGCGACCTCGCAGCTCATCGTCGCGGACGCCTTCCGCGGCACGGACCGTCCGGAGGTGTTCCTCGCCACCGGCAACGACTTCCCGGATGCGCTCTCGATCGGCCCGGCAGCCGGCCGACGCGGCGCACCGGTCCTCCTCGTCGACGGCAAGCGCGACTCCGTCGACCAGGGCACAGCCGATGCCCTCGCACGGCTCGACGCCGACCGCACCGTGCTCCTCGGCCTCGAGCCGTCCATCTCGGACGGCATCCGCCTCGACCTCGTCGCACGCGGCCTCGCGGACGATCTGCGCCGCATCGGCGGCGAGAACCGCTACGACACCAGCGGTCAGATCAACGCGTTCTACGACGGCGGAGCGCTGGCGTCCAGCGCCTTCCTCGCCTCGGGAGAGGGCTTCGCCGATGCGCTCTCCGCCGGAACCGTCGCCGCCGCCATGGGAGCGCCCATCGTGCTCAGCCGCCCCTCCTGCGTCCCGCAGCAGGCCCTGACCGCTCTCGCCGTCAAGCACCGCTCCGACCTCCACCTCCTGGGCAGCCCGCTCACCCTCTCGGAGGCGGTAGCGCGCGCGACCCCGTGCTGACCGGCCGGCACTGACCGCTGATCCCCCAGCGACCGCGCCGCGCTCGCGCTCTCGCGATCGGAGACCGGCGAGGACCCCCGCTCGATCCGCGTCGACGGGGTCGGCCGCGCAAGGGTAGGGAACGGCCGATGCGAGTCGCACTCGCGATGACCGGCGGGCGCCGTCCGGCCCGAGCGGTGCTCGATCGTCAGGCGGAGACGTTGATGAAGTCGACGAGCGGGCGGACGGCGCGGAACACGGCGACGATCTCGTCGCGCGCGTCCTCGCTCTGCGCTCGGGACATCGGGAGCGGGTGGTTGGCGCAGAAGCCCTTCATCCGCAGGTACTCGATCGCCGGGTCCTCGGGGTCGTAGCCGCGCGGGGCGACCTTGAGCGTCTCCGGCGCGGTCAGCCCGTCCGGGAACGCGGCCGTCATCTCGTCGGACTCGACGAGGGAGAGCCAGCGGTCGTAGCGGTCGGAGATGCGGCGGCGCACGTCGTCGAGCAGGGGCGGGGCGGTGGTGAAGACGCCTCCGCCGGCGTAGGTGTTGCCGCGCTCGACATGGAAGTAGTACCCGGCGGAGCTCGTGGCGCCACCGACGCTGTTCAGGGAGATGAACGCGTCGGTCTTGTACGGCGGCTTGTTCCCCTTGGTGAAGCGCATGTCGCGGTGGGTGCGGCTGACGCAGCGAGCGGGGTCGGGATTCGCGTCGCGGACGCGCGGGTCGAAGTCGCTCGCCGCGGCGATGAGCTCCTGGGCGACGTCGACGAGGTTCTCGCGCATCGCGTCGTACGCGTCGCGGTGCGCCTCGAACCAGTCCTTCGAGTTGTTCTTCTCGAGCTGGGCGAAGTAGTCGTAGGTGGCGCGGTCGATCATCGGGCGTCCTCTCTCGTGCCGTCGAGGGGACCGTTGGGCAGGACGGACACAGTGACGTGCCCGCCGGGACGGTCGCCGACGAACGCGAGGGCGTCGTCGACCTCGTCCAGCGTGAAGGTGCGGTGCTGGAGGAACGAGAGATCGATGACCCCGCTGCCGAGGAGAGCGAGGAGGTCGTACATCTCGGCGCGGGTGGCGAAGCCGGTCCCGACGATCGGGGTGCTCGCAGCCATCGCCTCGGAGTAGGACCGGGTGATGTCGCCCACGGCGCCGCCTGCGGCGAGAGCGACGCTGCCGGAGGGGCGGACCGTGGCGACGAGCTCGTCGGTGGAGTTCGCGTCGCCGCCGACGCCGAGGCAGTCGTAGAGGACGTCGACGCCCAGGCCGGCCGTCCTCTCGCGCACCCAGGCGGTGGGGTCGGTGTCGTCCTCGCTGGAGAGCACGTCGATGCGCTCGGGGGCGAGCCTGCGGAGGAGTTCGAGCCGTTCGCGGTTGCGGCCGATGCCCAGGATGCGGGTGGCGCCGAGGGCGAGAGCGATCGCGACCGCGGCGACCCCGAGGGTGCCGGTGACGCCGTTGATCAGCACCGCTTTCCCGGGTGCGAACCGGGCGGCCATCAGGCCGTTGTAGGACGTGCCGAGGTAGCCCAGGCGCGAAGCGGTGAGGAAGTCGAGCGAGTCGGGCAGGAGGTGGATCTTCTCGTCCGGGGCGATCGTGTACTGCGCGAGGCCGCCGTCGCGCCACTGGTCGATGATCTCGCTCGAGCGCGGGCTGGTGCCCATGTAGCCGCGCATCGTGGCGAACGGGCAGCCGCCGCGGCCGCTGCGGCAGGCGTCGCAGGTCCCGCAGACTAAGAGCGGGTCGATCCAGACACGATCGCCGACCGAGAGGTTCAGCACGTGCTCGCCGACGGCGTCGACGGTGCCGGCGGCGTCGAGTCCGAAGACGTAGGGCATCGCGGGCAGCGAGAACGGCGTCTTCCCGTTCACGACGTTCCAGGAGTTGGGGACGAGGCCGCACGCGGCGACCTTCACCCGCACCTCCTTCGGTCCGGGCTCCGGCACGTCGGCGGTGCCCACTTCCAGCGGCGCACCGATCGCGACCATCCGGGCGACGTTCATGTCGGTCATGTCTCTCCAAGAGGTGTGCAGCGTGCCAGGACGAGCCGGGTGCAACGGCAACGGTACGAGTCGTACTGATGAGTTGTAGCGGGAGCGGCGGGAAACAAGACAGCCGCGTCCCGTTTCTCCCAGTCGGCTCGCAGCCAGGACGGGCTCGGCCCGTTCCCGGATCGGTACGATTGAGTACGATTCACGAGGAGGTCCGCATGGAGGACACCGCTGCCGCCCGGCCGCGCCGAGGACGCCCGCGCGCCGAGGACGCCGGCGAGGTGGACCGGCGCATCCTGGACGCCGCGACCGCCGTGATCCTCGAGAACGGGTACGGGCGCGCGACGATGGAGCAGATCGCGGACGCCGCTCGCGCCGGCAAGACGACCCTCTACAGCCGGTACCCCACGAAGGCCGACCTCTTCGCCGCGGTCGTGTCCCGCTCCAACGAGACCTTCGCCCTCGCGGACCGCTCGCCGGAATCCGGGGTTCCGCTGCGGGAGCGGGTGATCACCGCCGGCGAGGAGGTCGCCGACCTCACCCTGACTCCCGAGAGCATCGCCCTCATGCGGGCCACATCGGCCGAGAGCGAGACGTTCCCGGAGATCGCCCGCGAGGGCTTCCGCCTCGGGTTCGAGAACTGCGCGCGCCACGTCGCCCGCGCCCTCGCGGACGACGCGACGGAGGAGTCGATCGATGCGGCGATGCCGCTGGCGAAGCGCTTCGTGGAGCTCGCGCTGCACCCGCTCTACATGCACGCGTTCTTCGGCACCGACCTGGCCGAGCTGCGCGAGCGCTCCCGCGCCTGCGTGATCGAGGTCGCCGACCACCTGCTCGCGACGACGGAGCTGTCGTGACCGTCGTCGTCGGCCTCGTCGGCGGCGAGAGCCGGCCCGACGCTCTGCTGCCGCAGGCCGCCGTCGAAGCGGTACCGGCCGGCTTCCCCTCCCCCGCGCAGGGCTACTACTCCGGCCCCGTCGACCTGAACCGGCACCTGATGCGCGACCCGACCGCGACGTTCCTCCTCCGCGTCAGCGGCGACAGCATGACCGGGATCGGCATCTACGACGGCGACGAGCTGATCGTGGACCGCTCCCTCGACGCGCACGACGGCGACGTCGTGGTCGCCGTCGTCAACGCCGAGCTGACCGTGAAGCGACTCCTGCTGCGCGACGGCCTGATCGCCCTCTCGCCGGAGAACCCCGCCTACCCGGTGATCACCCTCTCCGAGCTGGACGAGCTGACCGTCTGGGGCGTCGTGACGCGGTGCCTGCACCGTGTCTGAGCGCCGGCACCTCGCGATCGTCGACGCGAACAACTTCTACGTGTCCTGCGAGCGCGTCTTCGACCCGGGCCTGGAAGGGCGGCCCGTCGTCGTCCTCTCCAACAACGACGGCTGCGTCGTCGCCCGCTCGCAGGAGGCGAAGGCGCTGGACATCGACATGGCCGCCCCGTGGCACAGCATCGCCGCCGAGGCGCGCGTGCACGGCGTCGTCGCCCGCTCGAGCAACTACGAGCTCTACGGCGACATGTCGGCCCGCGCCGCCGAGATCCTCAGCCGCTACTCCCCCGAGCAGGAGGTGTACTCGATCGACGAGAGCTTCATCGCCCTCACCGGCACCGTCGCCGAGACCACCGCCCAGGCCCAGGACATCCGCCGCACCGTGAAGAAGCTGCTCGGACTGCCGATGAGCGTCGGGCTCGCCCCGACCAAGACCCTCGCCAAACTCGCGAACCGCGGATCGAAATCGAGTCCGGCCCTCGGCGGCGTCTGCCACTTCGGCGCCTACGACCGCGAGCAGCAGACCGCGATCATGCGCACCGTCCCCAGCAGGGCCGTCTGGGGCATCGGCAGCCGCACCGCGAAGAAGCTCGCCGGCATGGGCATCCACGACGCCGCCGACCTCCGCGACGCCGATGTCGCCCGCATCCGCAGCCGCTTCGGCGTCGTCCAGGCCCGCGTCGTCCAGGAGCTGCGCGGCATCGACTGCCTGCCGCTGGAGGAGCTGCAGACCTCCCGCGACACGATCCAGCACTCCCGCTCGTTCGCGATCCCCATCAGCACCGTCGCCGAGCTGGAAGAGGTGCTGTCCGTCTACACGCAGCGCGCCGCCGCACGCCTGCGCAAGCAGGGATCGCTCGCGCGGAGCATGCGCTGCTTCGCCGCGACCTCGCCCTTCGCCGAGACGAAGCACACCGCACACCACGTCTCGCTCGCCTTCCCCGAGCCGATCGACGACGCCGGCACCCTCTACCGCGCCGCGGTCTCCGCACTCGCCCCGCAGTTCGAACCGGGGCTGAGATACGTCCGCGTCGGGGTCGTCCTGGGTGAACTGACTCCCGCGGACGAGCACGCCTCTCTGGACATCTTCGGCACCCCCACCGAGACACCCGCGACCAGCGCGGTGGTCGACCTCATCGCCGAGCGCTTCGGCGAGGAGAGCGTCGGCCTCGGCCTCGGCGGCCTCCGACAGCGCCGCGCCTGGACGATGAAGCGCGACATGGTGTCACCCCGAGCCACCACCCACTGGGACGAGCTGGCTGTCGCGACCGCGAGGTAGCGGCCCGGCGAGCAGCCCTCGACCCGTGCGGTTCCGTCGCGCTCGCATCGGTCGCGCAGACGGCCTCGCGCACCCGGATGCCCGCGGTCGTCCGCACGAGCGACGCGGCCTCACGACGAAGTCGTGCGGGTGGACCACGGAAACGGCGATCAGGACGGGCGTCGGCGCTCGACGAGGACGGTGTCGCGCCAGATCCCGGACGCCGGTCCGTGGGTCATCAGCGCGATCCGCTCGCGGGTGCCGACGCGGCGGAAGCCGACCCGGTCGTGCAGGGCGAGGCTGGCGGTGTTCTCGGGGAAGATGCTCGACTGGATCGTCCAGAGTCCGGCGTCGTCCGCAGCGTCGATGAGCGCCCTGACGAGTGCCGCACCGACGCCGCGATCACGGGCGGCGGCGGCGACGTAGACCGAGTGCTCGACGACTCCCCGGTAGACGGGCCGGCGGGAGACGGGTGAGAGCGCTGCCCAGCCGAGGATCTGCTCCCCCTCGACGGCGGCCAGTCGCCCGACGTCGAGCTTCCCGGCATCGAACGCCTCCCACGTCGGCGGTTCGGCCTCGAACGTCGCGTGCCCGGTGGCGATCCCCTCGCGGTAGATCGTCTCGACCGCCGCCCAGTCCTCGGGGAGCATCGCCCGGATCGCGGTCATGAGCAGCAGCTCCCTCCGGCGGATCCGATGTCGGTAGAGCAGACGCCGGTCTCGGGGAGCACGAGCTGCACGCGTCGGGCGGCGGCGTGGTCGCCGGCGAGCTCGTCCGCGATGGAGCGGACCTGCTCGTAGCCGGTGACGAGGAGGAACGTCGGGGCGCGGCCGTAGGACTTCATGCCGGCGATGTAGAAGTTCGGCTCGGGGTGAGCGAGTTCGGCGACGCCGTGGGGGTCGACGGAGCCGCAGGAGTGCAGGTTCGGGTCGATCAGGGTCGCGAGGGCGCGGGGTGCTTCCACGATCTCGTCCAGGGAGACGCGGATCTCGCGGAGCATGTCGAGGTCGGGCCGGAACCCGGTCGCCTGCACGACGACGTCGGCCTCGACGCTCTCGCGCTCCTTCCGGCGGCGCCCGAGGACGGCGACCCGACCGGTGGCGGTCTTCTCGAGGCGGTCGATCTCGAAGCGGTCCAGGAGAGTGATCGCGCCGTCGCGGACGAGCTGGTGAACCGTGCCGCCGAGCTTGCCGCGCTCCTCCAGCTCGTCATCGCCCGAGCCGAAGACGCGCAGCGGATTGGTGCCGCGAATCGCCCAGGTGATCCGTGTCGAGGGCTCCTCGCGGGCGAGTCGTGCGAGCTTGATCAGGGTGTTCGCGGCGGAATGGCCGGCGCCGACGACGAGAACGTCCTTCCCGGCGAACCGGGCACGGTCTGCGCCGAGCACGTCCGGCAGTGCGTGACTGAGGTGCTCTGCGACATCGGCGGCGCCGATCGGGTCGAGGCCCGCGGAGGCGAGGGCGTTGGGCGTCGAGTACGTACCGGAGGTGTCGATCACGGTGCGGGCGGTGATGTCGACGGCGCCCTCCGGGGTGTCCAGGCGCAGCAGGAACGGAGTGGCGGCGCGGCCGGTGGAACGGGTGCGGTCCATGCCCTCGCGGGTCACGGCCAGCACGCGGGAACGGTAGCGGATGACCGGAGCGAGCTGCGGGGTCGCGGCGAGCGGGGCGAGGTAGTCGCGGACGAACTCGTGCCCAGTTGGCAGCTTCTTCGCAGCGGGCGCCTCCCATCCGGCGGCATCGAGCAGGCGTCCGGCAGCGGCGTCGACCAGGTACTCCCACGGGGAGAACAAGCGGGTGTGACCCCACTGCTGCACCGCAGCTCCGGCGCTCTCGCCAGCCTCGTAGACCACGACGTCGAGGCCGCGCTCGAGCAGCTGCGCGGCAGCGGCCAGGCCAACGGGGCCGGCGCCGATGACGGCGACGGGCAGGCTGGTGAGGCGGCGCTCGTCGGTGCGGGGCGGGACGGTCAGCAGCATGGTCACAGGTGCACTCCTCAACATCGATGGTCATCGATGGACCGAGTCTGCCCCGGCATATCGATGACTGTCAATATGTGGGAGGGTGGAGGCATGGCGACGACCGAGCTCACTCTCACCGCGGCAGCGGCGGCATGCTGTGCGCCGCTCGCGCGCGAGCCGCTGAGCGCCGAGGGCGCGGAGCTGCTGGCGCGGGCGTTGAAGGCGATGGCGGATCCGGCAAGGCTCCGCCTCGTGTCGATCGTCGCGTCGAGCAGCTCGGGTGAAGTGTGCGTCTGCGACTTCACGGAACCGGTCGGGCTGAGTCAGCCCACGGTGTCGCACCACTTGAAGATCCTCGTGGACGCCGGAATCCTGGCCCGAGAGAAGCGCGGCACGTGGGCGTACTTCTCCCTCGTCCCCGGCGCGCTCGACTCCCTCGCGGCAATGCTCACCCGCGTGTGATCAGGCGGCCGTGACTCTCGCTGCGAGAGCGTCGACGCGCGCGGCGAGCTCGTCGTAGGCCGCATCGAACGCGGCGTCCGTGCCGGCAGGGACCGGGTCGGGGATCGACCAGTGCAGCGCGTCCGAGCCGAGCTCCTCATGGGCGGCGTCGCAGACGGTGATGATGAGGTCGGTGTCGGCGGCGACGTCCGCGAACTGCTGCGGAGCGCCTTCGGAGAGCGGGAGGCCGTGGCGGTCGGCTGTCGCGATCGCTCCGGCCGCCACCGCGGTGGCCGGGTGCGTGCCGGCGGAGGCGACGGGGATGGGGCTGCGCTGCGCCCAGAGCTGAGCGGCGAGCTGAGAGCGGGCGGAGTTCGCCGTGCACACGAACAGCACCCGCCGCGCGGCGGCGGTGGTCGAAGGTCCGAGCTGGTCGAAGGCGCCGGGGACCAGGTGCACGTAGCTCCGGCGCCGGTCCGCCTCTGAACGGCGTCGGAGGATCATGCCCTCCCGCTCGAGGACGGCGAGGTGGTGCGCGACGAGGTTCGAGGGCATCCCGAGCCGGTCCTGCAGCTCCCGCGGCGCGAGGTCTCCCAGGGTGAGTAGGTCCACGATCCGCAGACGTGCTGGGTCACTGAGGGCGGCGTGTAGGGCGGCTCGCGCTTCCAGTTCGGTTCGCTCGTTGTTCATTGACTCAATCTTGACTGAGTGATCACGAGCGGTCAAGATGGCCGACGACATGGACACCACTCCCCCTCCTTCGCTCGCTCGTCGGGCCGTGGCCGAGTTTCTCGGCACGGGCCTGCTCGTGGCGATCGTCGTCGGCTCCGGCGTCGCCGCCCAGACGCTCTCCCCGGACGATGTCGGCGTGCAACTGCTGGAGAACTCCCTCGCGACCGCGCTGGGACTGGCGGTGCTGATCCTCGTCTTCGGTCCGGTGTCGGGTGCGCACTTCAACCCGCTCGTGTCCGCTGTCGACGCGCTCCTCGGTCGTCGCGACCGCACCGGCCTGTCGGGGCGGGAGCTGGCGGTGTTCGTCGGCGTGCAGCTGCTCGGCGGCATCGGTGGCGCGGTCCTCGCGAATGCGATGTTCGAGGTTCCGACCGCGATCGCGACGACCGAGCGGGTCACCGCCGGGCACCTGCTCGGGGAGGTCGTCGCCACCGCGGGCCTGGTCCTCGTGATCCTCTCCCTCGCCCGCACGAACCGCGGCCCGCTCGCCGCGGCCGCGGTCGGCGCGTACATCGGCGCGGCGTACTGGTTCACGTCCTCGACCTCGTTCGCGAACCCCGCCGTGACTCTCGGCCGCGTCTTCACCGACACCTTCGCCGGCATCGCTCCCACCTCCGTCCTGCCGTTCGTCGTGGCGCAGGTCGTCGGCGCCGCGATCGGCGTCGGTATCGCCGTGTTCCTCTTTCCGGGCGCCGCCCGGGCCGCCGGGGACCTCGTAGTCCCCGCCACCTCGACCTCCTCGCACGTCTGATCTGGAAGGCCTTCTGATGCATCTCGTCGCCATCGGCGGCAGCGACGCGGGGATCTCCGCCGCGCTGCGCGCCCGCGAGCTCGACCCGTCCGTCGACGTGACCGTCGTCGTCGCCGACTCCTACCCGAACTTCTCCATCTGCGGGATCCCGTACTACTTCTCCCGCGAGGTGCAGCCGTGGCAGTCGCTCGCGCACCGCACCCACGCCGACCTCGAGGCCACCGGTATGACCCTGCGCCTGGACACCTTCGCGACCGACATCGACGTCGCCGGTCAGCAGCTCACCGTCCGCACCCCCGACGGCTCCGTCGACCGGATCGGGTACGACGAGCTGATCGTCGGGACCGGCGCCCTCGCGTCCTCCGCCGGGATCGCCGGCGTGGACGAGCTGGGGCCGGAGGACGGGGTGCACGTGCTGCACTCGATGGGCGACACCTTCGCGCTCGAGCGGTTCCTCGACAGCCGCGACCCGCAGACGGCGATCATCGTCGGCGCCGGCTACGTCGGCCTCGAGATGGCCGAAGCGCTCACCGTCCGAGGCCTCCGCGTCACGCAGCTCCAGCGCGGCCCGGAGGTGCTCTCCACCCTCGACCCAGAACTCGGCGCCCTCGTCCACACCGAACTGACCGAGCACGGCGTCGAGGTCCTCACCCGCACCACCGTCGCCTCGATCGAGAAGACCGCCACCGGACTCGCCGTCCACGCCGACCACGACGGCACACCCCTCACTCGGACCGCCGACGTCGTGCTCCTGGTCGTCGGCGTGAAGCCGAACACCGACCTGCTCGCCCGCGCCGGAGCCACTCTCGGTGCCGGCCGCGCCGTCGTCGTCGACGACGCCATGCGCACCGGCCTCCCGCACGTGTTCGCCGCGGGCGACGGAGTGACCACCCATCATCGCCTGCTCGGCAGCACCTACCTGCCGCTGGGCACCACCGCCCATAAGCAGGGCCGGATCGCGGGCGAGAACGCCCTCGGCGGCGACGCCCGGTTCGCCGGCTCCGTCGGCACGCAGGTCGTGAAGGTGTTCGACCTCGTCGCCTCCCGCACCGGCCTCCGCGAGCACGAGGCCCTCGCCGCGGGCTTCGATCCGGCGACGACGACCGCGGTCGCGGACGACCACAAGCGCTACTACCCGGGCGCGCAGCCGATCACGATCCGCATCACCGGTGACACCCGCGACGGCCGGCTGCTCGGCGCGCAGCTCGTCGGACGCCTCGGCACGGAGACCGCGAAACGCGTCGACACCTATGCGACCGCCCTGTTCGCCGGGCTCACCGTCGAGCAGGTCTCCGACCTCGACCTCTCCTACACACCCCCGCTCGGCTCCCCCTGGGACGCCGTGCAGATCGCCACCCAGACCTGGACCCGCACCACCACCGGAAGCAGCATCCCCGCATGACTCACAAGCCCACCGTCCTCTTCCTCTGCCAGCACAACGCCGGCCGCTCCCAGCTCGGCGCCGGCCTGCTCGAAGTCCTCGCCGGCGACCGCTACACCGTCACCTCCGCCGGCCTCTCGCCCGCCGACTCGGTGAACCCCGCGATCGCGTCGACGGTCGCAGAACTCGGCCTCGACATCAGCGACCGCATCCCCCGCGCCGTCACGGCCGAGGACCTCGAGAATGCGGACATCGTCGTCGCCATGAAGCCCGGCCTCACCCTGCCTGCGACCCCGTCCGGACGATTCCTGGAGTGGAAGTTCCCCGATCCGACCGATTGGAGCGCCGAGAACGTCCGCCCCCTCCGCGAGGCGGTCGCCGCTCGCATCCGGTCCGAGCTCCTCGGCTAGACGCGGCACGGAGCAACGTCACCTGCCGCCACGGAACGCCGGTCTTCGCAGAGCAGGCGGAACCGCCGTCGGCACAACGCCTCGGTCTCATCGCGACCCTCACGACGGCCGGCGACCCGTCCCCTGACGGAGCCGTTGCGGATCTCTGCTGCCTCCACCGAGGCCGAAGCACTCGATACAGCGCACCGGTGGCTATCAGAGCGCCGATCCCCACGAGGACCGGGTTCGCGGGTCTGCGTCGACGCTGGTGCAGGCGCCCGCCGAGTGCGTGCACTCCTCGCAGCTGCCCGATCGATCGCCGGCGACGAGGACCACCGCCACGAAGGCGACGACAGCGATCGCGAGCCGCCACCCCCGAGTGCGACGCCGGACCGTTGCACCCGCGACGAGACTGCGTGACGACAGCGCGTCCCGCTAGGGGGCGAACTGGTCTCGGAGAACGCGACCGGGACCATGGACGGGAGTTGCTAGCGTCCCGGTCACGGCGCCCGGGAGGGCGGCGGCGTCCACATCCGCTCCGGGCCGGCCGCCTCGGCGATCCGGCGGCTGATCCGCCCGAGCTCGTGCGCCTGACGGTCGGTGAGGGCGTCGAAGACCAGGCGACGCACGAGTTCCTCGTGTCCGGGTGAGGCCGCCTGCACTCGCTCGTGACCGACGGCGGTCAGCACTCCCCGCGTGCTCCGGCCGTCGTCCGGATCGACGATCCGGGTGACGAGTCCGTCCTTCTCGAGCCGGGTGATCGCCCGCGAGAGGCGGGACAGGGTGCAGCTGGCGTAGCCGGCCAGCGTCTTCAGCCGGAGACTGCGCTCCGGCGCCGTGTCCAGGGCGAACAGCAGCCCGTACTCGAAGTGCGTGAGGCCGGCGTCGCGCTGCAGCTGCGCGTCCAGGGCCGCGGGGAGTCGTTCCAGGACCGTGGCGAACGCGGCCCACGTCGCCAGTTCATCCGGGTCGAGGTGCATGCAGCGATGATAGCCCTCACTTGCTCAGGAAAGTCATCGCCGGTACTGTCGCTTGCTCAGGCAAGTGATCGGGGCCGCGTGCCTCAGGACGGACACTCCATGGACCTGCAGCTGCACGGCGCCACAGCATTCGTGAGCGGCTCCACCGGCGGCATCGGCTACGCGGTCGCCGCCGCCCTCGCCGCCGAGGGCGCGGCGGTGACCCTGAACGGCCGGAGCGAGGACCGCGTCGCCGCCTCGGTGGAGCGCCTGCGAGCCGAGGTGCCCGGCGCGACGGTCGCCGGCATCGCCGCCGACTTCGCGGACGCGGCGGCCGTCACCGCGCTGATCGACGAGCTCGGCGACGTCGACGTGCTCGTAAACAACGTGGGCGAGTTCGCGATCGCACCGTTCGCCGGCATCGACGACGAGACCTGGCAGCGGTACTTCGAGGTGAACGTCCTCAGCGGAGTGCGGCTCTCCCGGGCGCTCCTCCCCGGCATGATCGAGCGCGGGCGGGGTCGGGTGCTCTTCGTCTCCAGCGAAGCGGGCGTCTCGGTGCCGGCCGACATGATCCACTACGGAGTGACCAAGGCCGCGGTCATCGCGCTCGCGAACGGTCTCGCGAAGACCACGCGCGGGACGGCCGTGACGGTCAACACGGTCCTCGGAGGACCGACCTGGTCGGACGGAGTCGCCGCGGCGGTCGAGGGCATCGCCGCGGCGCAGGGCGCCCCGGTCGACGCCGTCCGCGCCTCGGTCATCGGAGGCAACACCACCACCCTGCTCGAGCGCTTCCTCGATCCGGCCGAGATCGCCTCTCTCTGCACCTACCTGGCGAGCCCCCTGGCCTCGGCCACGAACGGAGCCGCGCTCCGCGCCGACGGGGGGCGGAGGCGAGGAGGGTCAGAGCGTCGTGGTGAGCACGCCCCCGTCGGCGCGTCGAGGTGAGCGGCAGCCCTCCGCTC
>NZ_JAMRYM010000035.1:0-32796 GCF_023743255.1 Rathayibacter rubneri
GCTCACCACGACGCTCTGACCCTCCTCGCCTCCGCCCCCCCTCGGCGCGTCGAGGTGAGCGGCAGCCCTCCGCTCCCCCGGCCCCGGCCGGCTCAGCGGAGCTGGCTGAAGGCCTCGACCTCGGCGGGCTGCCCGCCGACCAGGATCGTGTCCGCGCTCTCGAGGACGGTGTCCGCGGTGGCGTACTGCCAGGGCGCGTCGCCGCGCTTGTAGGCGTTGACGGTCACGCCGAACTTCTCGCGTGCCCGGACGACGCCGAGCGGGCGCCCCGTGATGGGCTGGCAGGCGGTCGTCTTGACGAGAGCGAAGTTCTCGCCGATCTCGACGTAGTCCTGCATGGCTCCGCGGACGAGGTGCGCGACGCGCTTGCCCATCTCCTTCTCGGGGTAGACCACGTTCGGCACGCCGAGCTGCTCGAGGATCAGCCCGTGCTGGTCGCTGACCGCCTTGGCCCAGATGTTGGGCACGTCGAAGCGCAGGAGCAGCGAGGTGGTCAGGATGCTCGCCTGGATGTCCGAGCCGATCGCGACGACCACGCGGTCGAAGCCGGGCAGCGAGAGCTGGCGCAGGGTGTCCTCGTCGGTCGAATCGGCGCGGACGACGTGCGTGAGCCGGGTGTTCAGCGACTGCACGACCTGCTCGTCGTCGTCGATGCCCAGCACCTCCGTCCCCGCCTTCATCAGCTCGAGGGCGAGGGCCTGCCCGAATCGACCCAGGCCGATGACGGCGACCGAGTCGGCCTCCGCGACCCGGTCGGTCCTCGTCGTGCCGGTGAGCAGTCGTCTCTTAGCCAATGACGGGCCTCTCTTTGGGGAGTTCGTAGCGGATCCGCCGACGCCGCAGCGCCAGTGCCGACGCGAAGGTGATCGGACCGAGCCGTCCGATGAACATGAGGAGCACGAGGATCAGCTGGCCCGCCACGGGGAGATCGGCGGTGATCCCCGTCGACAGCCCGACCGTCCCGAACGCCGACACGGCCTCGAACAGGACCTGCCGCGTGGGGAACGGGCTGATGAGCAGCAGCACCACCGTCGAGCCCAGGACCACCGCGACCGAGAGCAGCGCCACGCTGATCGCCTCGCGATGGACGGCGCGGGAGAGACGCTTGCCGAGCACGTTGACCGCGCCCTCTCCCCTGACCTCGGTCCAGATGATGAAGAGCAGCACGGCGAACGTCGTGATCTTGATCCCGCCGGCGGTTCCGGCCGGACCTCCGCCGATGAACATCAGGACGTCCATCCCGAGCAGCGTCGCCTCGTCCAGCGCGCCGATGTCGACGCTGTTGAAGCCCGCGGTCCGGGTCTGGACGGCCTGGAAGAAGCCGGCGAGCACCCGGGCCGCCGGATCCAGCGCACCGAGCGTCGCCGGATTGCCCCACTCGATCGCCGTGATGTAGACGGTCCCGGTCACCAGCAGGATCCCGGTCCCCCAGAGCACGAGGCGGGTGTTCATCGACCACAGCCTGGTCGTGGCGCCGTACCGGCGCAGCTGGGTGATCACGGGGAAGCCCAGTCCGCCGAGGATGATCGCGGCGCAGATCGGGAGGCAGACGATCGGATCGGAGGCGAAGGACACGAGGTTGTCGCTGAACAACGAGAACCCGGCGTTGTTGAAGGAGGACACGGCGTGGAAGACGCCCAGCCACACCGCCCGTGGGAGGCTCTCGCCGTAGGTGAGGGAGAACTGCGCGGTCAGGATCAGGGCGACGACCCCCTCGATCACGAGGGACACCCCGGCCACGCCCAGGACGAGCGCCTTCACATCGGGTAGGCCGCTGCCGTGCGCCTCCGTCACCGTCGTCAAGCGGGTGCGGATCGAGAGCTTGCCCAGGACCAGCAGGCCGATGATGCTCGCGAAGGTCATCACCCCGAACCCGCCGAGCTGGATGAGCGCGAGGATCACGGTCTGCCCGAACGGAGTCCAGAACTCCGCCGTGTCGACCACGACGTGCCCCGTCACGCAGACCGCCGAGGTCGCCGTGAACAGGGCCTGCATGAACGTCGCACCGCCCGGCCCCGCCGTCGAGATCGGCAGGAGCAGCAGGCCCGTCCCCACGACGATCGCGCCGAGGAAGCCGATCGCGATGCTCTGCGTCGGGTGCAGCTGCACACGCGACGCGGCAGCCGGAGATCTGCGACGAGCACGAGTCAGCACAGCCGTCACCCTATAGCGATCCCCGACCGGCGCATCCCGGTCGCTGCGCGCCGATCGGCCACCGCGACGATCCTCCGCTCCGTCGCGCCCCCTCCTGCGGGGCTCCTGCAAGCGCGATCGACCGGCGACGACCCTCGACTCGTTACGCTCGGCAGATGACCGACCCCCGCCCTCGTCCGTCACGTCGTCGATGGCCGGTCCTGGTGGCGGTCGTCGCGGCGGTGCTCGTGTACGCGACGGTCGTGCTGCTCTACGCGAGCGGCATCCGGGAGTCGAGCGAGGGCTGCGAGACGGTCATCGCGGGCGCCGACCCCGTCACGGTGCAGCTGCAGCCGGCAGAGGTGAACGCGGCCCGCCAGCGGCTGGAGTTCCAGTTGACCCTGGTGCCGTCGGAAGGGCTGACCTCCTCCGACGGGTACACGGCCGACGAGACGATCAGCCTCGTGACCTTCCCGGTCGACGGGCCGAGCGTCCTAACGTTCCCGGCGGGCGAGGTGCTGGACAGCTCGGTGCAGTCGGACTTCGCCGAGGGGACCGTCGAGGAGTGGCCCTTCGACAGCTACCGGGCCGACCTGACGACGTTCGCCTTCCTCGGGGAGGACGATCACGACGACCACGAGCACACCGCGGTGCCCACGCAGGTCTGCCTCGACGACTCCGTTCCCGGCTGGCATCTGGACACCGTGACGGTCGACCGTCCCGGCAGCACCGTCCCCACGGCCGACGGCGACGAGCCGCTGACATCCGTGGTGATCACCGCCACCCGCTCGGCGAGCACGGTCGCCTTCGGGATCGTGCTGCTCGGGCTGATGGCGGTCACCCCGGTGCTGGTCCTGTTCGTCGCCATCAGCGCCTACACCGGACGCCGGAGGGTGGAGGCGACCCTCACGAGCTGGATCGGCGCGATGCTCTTCGCCGTCATCCCGCTGCGGAACTTCCTGCCCGGCGCGCCACCGGTCGGCTCCTGGATCGACTACCTCGTCGTGCTGTGGGTGATTGCGGGACTCGTCACCGGACTGGCGATCTACGTCCTCGCGTGGAACCGCTGGGGTCACGGCGCCGCCTCCCGGAAGCGGATCGACTCCGTGCCGGACAGTCCCTGAGACGCGGGTACCGGCGGGTCTGCGTGACGGATCGGCGATCCGAGCACGGACCGGTCCCTCGAGTCCACCCCGGGCGCCTCCTGTTCGCTCAGGAGTCCCTCGAGAGCGGATGGCCCCTCCCCCGAGTCGCCTGAGGTGATGACTCAGTACCAGGACGGTGCCGTGACCATCAGCACGGAGGGCTCCGGGCGTCGATGCCGGGAGGTGTGGCTTCTTCTGAAAGCAGCTGCCTCGTTTGCGGGGTAGGCGCGGGCGTCGGTGGGACGAGGGCTGCTGGTAAGAAGTTGATCGGGGAGCGACCCCTGGCGAGACGACGTGTGGCAGGTGGGCCGTGATCGAACGACCACGACGCCATCGGCGTTGGCAGCGGGTGGGGGAATTGTCGCTCGCGGTGGTCGCGCTGCAGGGGCGCTCGCCTCTGGTCAAGCAATTGCCTGTGGCGATGCTGTTCGCGCTGTCGCTCGCGATGACGGTCGTTCTTCCAGCGGTGAGTGTCTCCAGCGGAGCCGCGCTGATCGTGGCGGTAGTGGCGATGGTCGCCGTCACGCTCTTCGCGGCAGTGCTGCCGCGGCTCGACCCGGCGGGGCGGCTGGTCCTCCTCGTCCCGGCCCTGGACTTCCTCATCATCGGAGTCTTCCGATTCGCGACCGGACAGAGCCTCTCGATCTTCGCCTCGTTGGTGATCCTCCCCATGGTGTGGATGGCGTTCTCCTCGCAGCGCTTCACGGTGATCTACGCATTCACCGGCGTCTGTGCCGTCTTTCTGGTCCCGTTCGGCTTGGGCGCCTCGGTCGCGGATCTCCCGGCAGAGCTGGGGAGGAGCTTCTTCGCCGCCGTCACGTTCGGGCTCGCGGCGGCCGTGATCAGCGACCTGGCGAGGCTGTCGCGACGACACATCGAGGAGTTGCGGGCGAGAGAGCGCTCGACGATGGCGGAGCTCGAACGAGCGTCGGAAGTCCAGCGGGCGCTGCTGCCGGAGACGCGGGCGCAGGCGAGCTGCTTCGAGTTCGCGGGGGTCTGCCTGCCGGCGAGCACCATCGGTGGGGACTTCTACGACTGGTACAGCGCCGAGTCGGGTACCGGGTTCACGCTCGGGGATGTCATGGGGAAGGGAGTCGGCGCAGGCATCATCGCCGCCACCCTCCGCGCGGTGGTGCGCTCCACCCGCAACGAAGCGGACATCGCGGTCGCGCTCACCCGGGCGTCGGAGATGTTCGATCGGGACCTGGCGAGCACGGGAGCGTTCGCCACCGTGTTCCACGCCAGACTCGATGAAAGCACGGGGATCGTCCGGTACGTCGACGCCGGCCACGGACTCACGCTGCACGTACGCGGTGACGGCTCCTGGCGACGGCTCGCATCCTCCGATCTGCCCGTCGGAGTGTCGGCGACGGAGTCGTGGACGACTCAGCAGCTCCTCTTGGAGCCGGGCGACACGCTCATCAGTTGCAGCGACGGCATCCTGGATCTGTACGACGGCACGATCGAATCCCTCCGCCACATCGCCTACATCGTCTCGGTCTCCTCCGGTGCCGCGAACGTGGTCACCCGGGTGGGCGCCCTCATCGACGACGCGCACCTTCGAGACGACGACATCACGATCCTGGTGCTTCGCCGCCATCAGCACGCGCTCCCGCTCCCGTGACCAGAACCACACGGTTCTCTCTGCAGGCCGCTCGTCGTCGAGAACGGCGAGAGGGGACCGCGCTCTGACGGCGACAGCTGGGCGGTGGCTGCGCCGCCGGATCGCTGTCTGCTGTCCCTGATCGTGCGGGCGGCGACAGCGACCACACGGTCTCGGCGGCCTGCTCGGTCTCGTCGGTGCCGAGGGAGGTGACTCGTGCGGAGGTGGCGCGCGCGCCAGCGGCGATGATGCGGGCGAAGGCGGTATCGAGGGTGTCGGAGTCCTGCAGGAGTCGTCTCTCGTCCGAGAGCGGAGTGCCTGCGCATGTGGGCAGAACGGCCGCCGACTTCGGCGCTTCGCTGCGTCCGGCTGCGCGCTCACCTGGTCGCTTCTCAGATCCTTATCGCGATTGTCCGGGTGCATCGCTGAGAGGTCGAAGCGTGTGACTACCGTTATCCCCCCAGATGCGGGTGCGGGAGAAAATGCGCGAATCTGTCATCTGCGTAGTGCCGTCTATGGGGGCAATCGGGACCGTACAGTCCACTCGCATCGGGATTAGCGTTCCGTTCAGGTTCTCTTCTCCAGCATTCCCCCGAGCTGAGGGAGAAGCCTCACGCAGCTCTCCCTCGGAGAGCAGCGTGTCCTCATCTGCTCCAACCGAAAGAAGAACCATGCGTACTGCAACTCGCGCCGGGCTGGCCCTCTTCGGCGCCGTCGTTCTCGCCGGCACCACCGCGACCGCCGCGTCCGCGGCGACCGATGCCACCACCGCCACTGTCGCGGTGACGGCCGGCGCACTGTCGATCTCCGTCCCCGGCTCGACCACCCTGAGCGACGCCGCTCCGGGTGGCGTGGCAACGGGAACCCTGGCGGACATCACCGTCAGCGACCTCACCGCCGACGAACTCGGCTGGACGGCCGACGTCACCGTCACCGCCTTCACCTCCGGCGACGAGACCCTCCCGGCGTCCGGCTTCAGCTACGACACGGGATCCGCCGTCACCACCGGCACCGCCACGGTGACCCCGACCGACACCGGAGCGACCGGAGTCGTGCAGCAGGCCACCGCGGTCCGCGGCAACAACACCGCCGAGTGGGATGCAGCACTGTCGCTGCAGGTCCCCTCGGACGCCCTGGCCGCGAGCAACTACACCGCGACGATCACCCACTCCGTCCTCTGACCGCCCGAGCGGGCGGGAGCGCACATCGTGCCTCCCGCCCGCTGACGCGTCCGCCCCTCTCGCTCCGCCCGTCTGCCACGAAAGCTGCCCTGTGCATTCCCGGCTCCGCCTAGCCCTCGTCCTCGTCCTCGCCCTCGTCGGCGTCGCCGGCGCGCCCGCGTCCGCCGCTTCGGCCGCGCCGTCGTCGGACGGACGGTCAGGGGGTATCGGCATCGGCTTGGTCGAGATCCCGAGCGCAGCCCAGAACGATCCGCGGGCGCGTCGTTACATCGTCGACAACCTCCCACCGGGGACGAGCATCAGTCGGCGTGTGCAGGTCACGAACAGCACGGCCGAGGCCCAGGAGGTGAGGCTCTACTCCGGTTCCGCCTCCATCGTCGACGGAGCGTTCTCCGGAGGCGCGTCGGGGTCGACCAATGAACTCGCGCAGTGGACGCGCATCAGCCCCGCGGAGCTCCAGCTCGGCCCCGGTGCCGAGGAGGTGGTCCTCGTCACGGTGGACGTGCCGCAGGACGCGCCCGAGGGTGAGCAGTACGCCGCCGTCTGGGCCGAGATCCGCAGCACGACCACGGAGGAGACCATCACGACCGCGAGCCGCGCCGGCATCCGGATGTACGTCTCCGTCGCGCCCGGCAACGGGCCCGCCGCCGACTTCGCGCTCGACGCGCTGACGGCCGGCAGAACGCAGGACGGGCGGGCGATCGTCACGGTCGACGTGCGGAACTCGGGTGGTCGCGCCCTCGATCTCACCGGCGAGCTGCATCTGAAGGAAGGACCGAGTGGTCTGTCTGCGGGGCCGTTCTCCACCGAGGAGGTCACGACGCTGGCGCCCGGGGAAGACGGGCGACTCGTGGTCCAGCTCGGTCCCGACATTCCCGCCGGACCCTGGCAGGCGGAAGTCACGGCGACGAGCGGGCTTCTCGAACGAACCGTCGCCGCGACCCTCTCCTTCCCCGACGAGGGGGAGTCGCAGGCGGTCACTCCGAGCGGCCCGCCCTGGATCGCCTTCGTGGCCGTCGTTGCGCTCCTCCTCGCCGGCGCGCTCGTGCTCGTCCTCAGGTCGCGGCGACGCACGACACACGGCGGGCGACGCGGTCCCTCCCCCGCGTAGCGCGGAAGCGAGGACGGCTCTCGCTGCCGTCACCACCGCGAAGCGGATCGGCAGCGGGAGAGTCCGTCGGCGGTCCGTCGCTGGGCGCCTGTCACCTCGACGGCATTCCGACCGCCTCGCAGAGAGGCGAGAAGGGCCGCGTCTCAGACCGTCGCGCTGCCGCTAGCTCGGAGGCCGCGTCGTGAACTCGGGGTGGAGTCGGGGAGCGATGCGGGTGTCGTAGACGACGGTGAGGTACCGCCTGTCGACACGCGCCCCGAACGCCGCCAGGTGAGGTCCTGCGTCGAGGACGCGCCCATGGTAGGGCTGGCGGTCCACGATCACGCACGTGGTCTCGAGCAGGTCAGCGGACGAGAGTCGGCCCGCCGCCGCCACTCGGGGTGCTCGAACAGGCACGTGGTGCGGATCACGGGTGTTGAGGAACTCGTTGACGTGAGCGGCGAGGCGCAGTTCGAGGGCGTTCTTCGCATCTCCCGGCACCACTCTGGAGGTGCGCACGGCATCCCAGAGTGTGGGGTAGCGGATGCGAGTGATCTGCTCGATCATCCACTGCGGAAGCGTCGAGGCCTCCGCTCGCTCGATCGCGAGGTTCTGCTCAGGAGTGAGTTCGACGAAGTTGACCGGGTTGTTCCGAGAGATCGGGTGCCGGAAATAGGTGTAGGAGAGCGAGACCCCGACGGTCCGGGCGCCGTCGGTCCGGGTCGTTGCGGCCAGCTCGGCGAGGCGCGGTTGCACAGCGAAGCCGAAGACGGGGCTCCCGAGGGTGCGCAGGGTCGCCTCGATTCCCGGTGGCTCGGGTGGGCTGAGTCTCGCGGCGTCGGTGGTGCTCATGGGTCAACTGCTCCAAATGGCGTCGTCATGCTGATGTGCATGGGCGCGGGTCTGGGCGCCGATCTTCGGGTACGGGGGTCCTCGCGTCACCGAGTGGGGTGGACGGAGGGGAGGAGAAGTGGGGGGGCCGCTCAGCCGACCGAGTGGGCGGCGAGCACGGCCGCTGCGCGCGTCAGATCCTCGACGATCGTGCTGTCGGCGAGATGGGGCGAGACCCGTTGCATCTCTCTCACGGCGGCGTCGTGTCGCCGGATCACCTCGTCGAGGAGGTCGACGCCGTGGGACGTCGGTGTGAGGAAGACGCTTCGTCGATCCCGAGGATTCGGGAGGCGAGTGAGCAGACCCGCTCGATCGAGCCTGTCGATCAGAGCAGTGACCGCGCCGGTGGTCATGGACAGCTCGAGGCCCAGCATCTTGGGTGTGTAGCCGGAGGAGCCCGCCACGGCAGTCAAGGCGTGGAACTCGGCATCACCGAGGCCGAGATCGCGGGCCATGCTCGCTCGCAAGTCGCGATACGCCCCCTCCAGCATCAGCAGGGCATGACCCAACTGCTGGGTGGTTCCGGCCGTGCCGTCATCGTCAGCGTCTGCTTCAGCCTCCATGATCGTCCTCCACAGATATCTTGATATTCAAGATACTTTACGGCAAAGGGTTCCCGACCGCAAGGATCCGCAGATCAGCGCCGACGAGCGAATCCCTCCACCGACGCCCCGGCGCCCGATGAACCGTCTCAGGGAACCGTCCCCGATGAAGCGACGCGAGTGATCGTCACTGGAATCCGTGCGCGAGCGGGGCCCTCGGGTCGACGTGAAGGGCCGGCCGACACTCGTGGTTTAGCTAGGCTGTCTAGCAAATCTGGGCTAGGTTCGTTCAGTTCCGACAACACAGGAGGGTTCATGAGCCCGGACGAGGGTCTGCACGACGACGCACAGGACGCCGTCCGCGCTCTTCTCGTCGCGCTCGAAGCCGCTCGGAATCTCGAACCCGGGTACGTGCAGCACCTAGCGGCAGAACTGCAGGCATTCTTGCCGGAACCGGGAGACGATCGCGCTCGGGGAACGGCTTCCGATGGTCGGCTCAGCGCGACCGAGGAAGACGCTCCGCCCGAGTCTTCGACGCCTCCTGGCGCGGTCTAGCGGAAGTCGGCCCTCCGAGGCGACCGAGACCGTCGTTCGCCGGCGTTCCTCGTCGCGGGACTGCCGTGCACCTGTGCGCGCCGCACGAGGAGGAATTGCGAACCGCACTCGTCGGAATGGACGGAGTCGATTCCGAGCCGAGCTCGATCTCCTCATCATCACGACGCCGGGGCGCGTCCTACTGAAAGGATCGCCTGGCTGTCCACAGGAGTGCTTCTCGGGATTCAGCTGGATCTTCTCCGTCATCCCTTCCCTGCCGGGTGGGTGCCGATGCGCTGATAGCGGGCCTATCCTCTGCAGATGGCGCAGAACGATGGCATCGCTTTCGGGTAGCGTTCCTCACCGCGCCTGGGGCGTCCCGGCTCGGCGGTCTCATCCGCGCCGGGACGCCTTCCCGCCAATGGTCTCGGAGAGGAGCGAGAATGTCGCACGTATCGATGCAGCGAGAAGACGATCACATCGTTCTCATCGGTCTGCTCGGGGCTGTTTCCGGGTTGCTGGCCGCGAAGAGCCTTCCTCCTGGTGGAGTGGATTCGATCCGCAGTTGTCTGGAGCGCGGAAACGCTGTCGACAGCGACGCAGGCGTCGAGGAACTGATCGAGGCGCTCGGTGCGGTCGCCACACGATTGCAGCGCGGCATGCGCTAGAGCCGACTCCCTGGTCCTGCGAGGGAACGGTTCACCGGAACGGCGCCGATCCCCGAAGGCATCATCCCCTCGGCAGATCCGGGCACGATCCCGGCTGAAGGCGAGAGGCCGTTCTCCCCGGCACAGCGCCCGGAAGCGAGCAGGGGATACCGCCGCACGAGGGCCGACTCCACACCCGTCCGGACGGCCGTTCCGGTTCCCCTGCTCCGACTACCGGCGCCGGAGCGCTCGGTACAGCGCGCCGATGATCACCAGCACGCCGATCCCCACGAGGATCCAGGTCCGCGGATCCTCGTCGACGCTGGTGCACACGCCCGGCGAGTCCGCATACTCCGCGCAGCTGCCCGAACGGTCGCCGGCGAGGAGGACCACCGCCACGAGGGCGCCGACCGCGATCGCGAGCCACCACCCTCGAACGCGACGCCGGACCGGTGCACCCATGACGAGACTGTACGACGACGACGTCTCCCGCTGAGGGCCGGCCTGGCCGAGGACGTCGGCCCGCGTCACACTGATCGCATGAGCATCCGGATCGCCGCCGTGCCGTTGCTCTCCGTCGTCGCCGTCCTCAGCGCGTGTGCGTCGGCACCCGTGGTCGACGGCACCGTCGTGCCGACGGAGGGCCCGCACGACGATCTGACCGCACGCGCCTTCGTCCTCGACGACGGCGACGGGGCGGAGCTCTGCCTGGGCGCTGTCGGCCAGTCCCTCCCACCCGCGTGCGGTGGACCGACCATCACCGGGTGGGACTGGGACGACGTCGAGGGAGAGGAGAGCCAGTCCGGCAGCACGTGGGGCGACTACGACGTCGTCGGGACCTGGGACGGCCTCTCCTTCGCTCTGACGCGCACACCGGTCTTCTCGGACCCCTTCGCCGAGTCGACGGTGACGCCGCGGCCCGAACCGACGCCGGGCGACCCTGCGAACGCCGACGCAGTCGCACGGGCCGTCGAGGACTACTCGAACGCGATGGGCACGGCGACCGGTCTGCTCGGTCTCGGGGAGCATCGAGGCCGAGCGTGGGTGATCGTCATCCACGACGACGGCACCCTGCAGGCCGAAGCGGACGCCGAGTACGGCGACGATGTCGTCGTGATCGAGTCGCGCCTGCGCCCGGCCGTCGGGTGACGGCGGTTCCAGGGGTTCGTCGGCCCGGGTGATCGCTCGGGACGTGAGAGTACCGTCGACTGCCGCCGTCGGCCGGGTCGCTCCGCGGCTCCGCCTCTCTTGACACCGTCGCCGGGCGCTCATCATCATTCAGGGACGACCGGCGGCGGCGGGCCTCCGGCACCTCGAGGGAAGCGGCACCGATGCCCACCATGATCTTCGTCAACCTGGCCGTCAGCGATCTCGCCCGATCCCGGGCGTTCTACGAGTCGCTCGGCTACTCCATCAACGAGGGGTTCAGCGACGAGAACGCCGTCAGCGTGGTGATCAGCGACACGATCACCGCGATGCTGCTCACGCGGGAGTTCTTCGCCGAGTTCACCAGCAAGCCGATCATCGACGCCACCACCTCGACCGAGGTGCAGCTCGCCCTCAGCGCCGACAGCAGGGAGGAGGTCGACTCCCTCCACGCGAAGGCCCTGGCCGCGGGCGCGGCACCCGCCGGCGAGCAGGACCACGGCTTCATGTACTCGAAGAGCTTCGACGACCTCGACGGCCACCACTGGGACTTCGTCTGGATGGACCCGGCGGCGGCCGCCGGCGGTGCACCGGAGGTCAGCCTCGACGAGATCCGGCAGAACACGACGCACAGCTGACCCGACCCTCGCGACGGCGATGCGGAGAATTCCGCCGTCGGATGAACGCTCGCGCCCGCCGGGCAGTACCCCTCTGCGAGTCGCCGATCTCCGGCGACCGAAGCGTCAAGGAGTACACCATGAGCAGGACTTTCTCCGTAGGTATCGCCGCCGTCGCCGTGGCGGGCGTGATGGCCGTGGCGCCCGTCGTCGCAGGTGCGAGCAGTGCCGCTCCCGCCGCAGCCGGCAGCGAGTCGCGCAGCGCCTCGGTCAGCGCCGCCGACAGGAGCCTGGTCGACGCCGCCCGCTCGGTGGCGCGCACGCTGCGCGTCGTCGGTCTCGCCGACGGCGGCACCGAGCTCGTGCAGTTCAACCCCACCAAGCCCGGCACGGTCACCGGCCGGGTCGCCGTCAGCGGGCTGACCGGCGGCGACACCGCGCTCGTCGGCATCGACTACCGGGTCCAGGACGGCCGCCTCTACGGAGTCGGGAACTCCGCGGCGAGCGCCGGCGTCTACTCCGTCGACGCGAAGACCGGAGCGGCCACCCCGGTCACCCGGCTCACGGTCGCGCTCAGCGGCACCAGCTTCGGCGTCGACTTCAACCCCGCCGCCAACGCGCTCCGCGTGATCAGCGACACCGGCCAGAACCTCCGTCAGCCGTTCGCCACCCCGGGCGCCGCCACGGTGGCCGACGGCGCGCTGAGCTACGCCGCGCCGGCCGTGGCCGGCGGCGTCAACGGGGCTGCGTACACGAACAACGATCTCGATCCGGCGACCGCGACCACTCTCTTCGTGCTCGACACGGCCCTCGACCAGATCGCGATCCAGTCCCCGGCCAACGCGGGCTCGCTGGCACCGACCGGGAAGCTCGGCGTCGACGCCGCCGGCGTCACCGGCTTCGACGTGTACTCCGTGCTCCGCGGCGGCAGCTCCGTCGCCTCGATCGGCCTCGCCGCCGTCAACGGGTCGCTCTACGAGGTCGGATTGCTGAACGGCACCGCCACCTCGCTCGGCGCTCTCGGAGCGAACGTCACCGACATCGCGATCCCGCTCGTCCAGCGCTGACGCACCGGACCGCCGACGCCGCCGATCGGCGCTCCTCCGGGAGTGCCGGTCGGCGTTCGCGTCGGCCCCGAGGAGCGAGCGCCGCGTCGCGAGCGGTGGCACTCAGACACCGCCCGGGATGGCAAGGGTCGGCGCCGGGGACCCGCCGCGGCGCCGGTCCTGTCGATAATGAGGGTGAGGGGGTGGTCGCGATGAGCGTAGTGGACGGGTCGGGTGCCGACTTCCTGGACTTCTCCCCCGCTACTCCCGCAGCGCCCGCCGACGTCACCGCGCTCTTCGTGTGCTCGACGTCGGACCACGACGGCGGCGGGAGCGTCGCCATCACCGCCGATGCCGTCTACCTGGGCGAGGAGAGCGGGATCCTCCGCATCGACGCGGGCGACATCCGCACGTGGTCCTCCGCCGCCCGCGGCAGGATGTTCGCGCTGACCGTCGAGAGCGACGTGGCGCACCGCACGCACCTGTTCTCGCAGTTCCGCACGGCGACCGTCCTCGCGATGACGAAGTCGATCGGCCCCGAGGGCGTCCTGCTCCGCGCGGCGTGAGCGTCGCAGGGGCTCCCGTGTCCCTGCAGCGAAGCCCCCGCGGGCGTTCTCAGGCCGAGACGCCGCAGCCGTGGGATCCTTGCCCGTGATGAACGAGGACGCCGACCGCTCCGTGCGCTCCGAGATCGCCGGCAACGACTTCGACGAGGCCCTCTCGCTCCTGCAGGGCGAGTACAACGGCGGCGGATTCACCGCCGGGCGGACCGGCGAGGACTTCTCCTACCGCTACACCTCGGTCGGCGACGACGAGCTCACCCTCCGCGGCAACCTCTTCCGCGGATCGATCCGCGGCACGATCCGCACCGAGGGCGAGTACATCGTCTCCTGGATCACCGCCGGCTCCGGAGCGCTGGACCTCACCGGCGACGCCGTCCGGCTGGACCACGGCCGACCCGCGATGTTCGTCACCGGTCGACCGGCGGAGTTCGACTTCGCCGACCACCGGCAGAACCTGATGCACTTCGACGGCGAGTTCCTCGAGAGGGTGGCCGCCGAGCACGAGGGCTCCTCGGGACCGCTGCTGTTCGACACCCGATCGCGCCCCACCGGCGAGGCGCTGCAGCGCTGGGCCGGCACCGTCGCGACCGTCGCCCGCGTCATCCAGGACCCGGACAGCCCCGCCCTCCTGCGCAGCGAGGCCAACCGCTCCGCCGCGATCGCCCTGCTCGACACCTTCCCGCACATCGGCCTCGCCGTGTCGACGCCGCTCGCGCTGCCCACGAGCGACCGGCTCCGCGCCGCCATCGAGTACCTGCACGCCCACGCCCACCTCCCCGTGCGGATGGAGGACGTCGCCGCTGCCGCAGGCCTCAGCGTCCGGGTCCTCCAGAGCTCGTTCCGTCGCGAGCTCGACGTCACTCCGCTCGACCACCTCCGCCGCATCCGCCTCGATCGCGTGCACACCGAGCTGCGCGCCGGCGAGGCCGGAACGGTCACCGTGGCCGAGGTGGCGCACCGGTGGGGCTTCGCGCACCTCGGACGCTTCTCGGCCTCGTACGAGCGGCGCTTCGGCGAGTACCCGAAGAGCACGCTCGGCTCCGACTGACCGCCGCCGAGCGATCCGCACTGCGAGGCGGGTCGTCCACTCGCCGGGCGGCGCGCCGCACCGCCCGAGCACGGTCGGGAGTCGGGGTGCCGTAGTCCGCTCGTGCGATCGCGGGCACCCCGACGGGTGCTCAGACCCGGGCGGTGCGCCGACGGCCGATCAGGAGTGCGCCGCCTGCGGCGAGCAGGACGCCGGCGCCGAGCAGCGGTGCGGAGGTGCCGGCTCCCGTCTCGGCGAGGCGCCCTCCGGTCGTCGCCGCGGTCGGGCGGGCCGACGGGGAAGCGGCCGCTGTCGCGGGCGGCACGGCGAAGTAGCCGGGGGCGCCGTCGACGAAGTGGACGTAGAAGGCGTGCTCGAGGTCGGCCTCGCCCTCGGCGCGGGCGATGTACTCGGCGAAGACGAAGTACGAACCCGGGGACACCGCCAGCGGGATGTCGCCTCCGTCGGCGAACTCGGCGAGGTCGTACCAGCGCGAGGTCGGAGGCGTGTAGTCGCCGTCGGTGTCGAGGACCGCGGTCGCCACCACGCGGATCTCGCCCGAGACGACGCAGTCGCGGATCGTCAGGGGCTCGAGGTGCACGACGAGGCCGCCGGGCGCGACGGCGGTCGTCCCGACCGGCTCGGTGGTGGTGGCGCTGGGAACGCCTCCGAGGTCCTCGAAGCAGGTGTCGTCGACGGGCGCCGGGGCGGCCGTCGGAGTCGGCTCCGCCGGTGCAGTGGCGGTCGGCGTCGCGACGGGTGCGGCGGTGGGCGTCGGGGTCGCGGTCGCGGTCGCGGTTCCCGTCGGAGTCGGAGTCGCGGTCGGCGTCGCAGACGATGTCGGTGCCGCAGTCGGGGTCGCAGTGGCAGTCGCAGTGGGCGTCGCGCTCGGGGTCGTCGAGGCGCCGGCCGACGGCGCGACGATCAGCACTCCTCCGAGAGCGAGGCTGGAGGCCGCCAGGACGGTGAGGAGGGAGCGCGCCGAGCGGGCGCGGGGAGAGGGAGCAGGCACGGTGGTGTCCTTCATCGAGAGGTGGGTCGTCGGCCGAGACGCACCATCGTTTCCCCCGGGCGTTCCTCTCGATTTGTAGCAGTCCGCCGACAGCGCCGACAGCGGGCCGGGACCGTGGAGCGTCTCCTTCTCATAACAGTCCGTCGTCGCGTCCGACAGCGCGTCCCCGCGAGGTCTCAGTGCGGCGCGGCGGCGGCGAGACGGGAGCGCAGCCGCAGGATCGCGTCGCGCAGCCGCGTCTTCACGGTGCCGAGCGGCAGCTCCAGGGCGCGGGCGATCTCGGAGTGGCTGCAGCCGTGGACGTAGGCGAGCACGAGCACCTCACGCTGCGCCCGGGGCAGCGCCCGCACCGCGGCGGCGACGGGTGCGAAGACGAACCGGACGTCCCCCTGCTCGGCGGTGGCGTCCCGCTCCGGCTGGTAGTCGAGAGTCGCGAAGGCGTGGTCCCGCTCCCGCGACGACTGGGTCGCGCGCACGCGGTCGATCGCCCGGCGACGCGCCATGGTCGAGATCAGTCCCGCGCGCTCGGGATCGAGGCGGCGAGCGTTCTGCCAGAGCTCGAGGAACACCTCCTGGGCCACCTCCTCCGCCTGAGCGCGGTCGCGCAGGACGGAGTGCGCGATCCGGAGGACCTGCACGACGGTGAGAGCGTAGAACCGCTCGAACGCGGCGGTGTCGCCGTCGGCGATGCGAGGGATCAGGTCGCGGATCGCGGTGGCGTCGAGGACGCTCACCGCCGACCTCGTCGTCGAGGGAGCACCCGCTCAGCATGTCAGTGCGCGTCAGTCGACGGTGCCGCTCCGGCCGGTGCGGACCGGACGCGCGTCACCCCCTTCCAGGGGGTGCGGTGCCTTGGACGCTCTCGCCGATCGAGCGCGGGGACCGCCGTGGTCCCCCGACGACAGCTGCTTCTGGCGTGGTGCGTCGTCTCCCGCGGCGAGGACACTGGGTGCTCGCCCCTCGACCCCCGGATCGGACCGACATGCTCACCGGACTCAGCGCCTTCCCTCTCACACCGCTCAGGGACGACGCGGTCGACGAGTCGGCGTTCGCCGCACTCGTCGAGCGCCTGGCGCGAGCGGGGGTCGACTCGATCACCGCTCTGGGCTCGACCGGCTCCTACCTCTACCTCGACCGCGAGGAGCGCCGCCGCGTCGCCGTGTCCGCCGTCGCGCACGCCGGAGCGGTCCCCGTCGTCGTCGGGATCGGCGCCCTGCGGACCTCCCAGGTGCTCGCCCTCGCCGAGGACGCGCAGAACGCGGGCGCGAGCGCGCTGCTGCTGGCTCCGGTCACCTACCAGCCGCTGACGGACGACGAGGTGTTCGGCCTGTTCGAGGACGTCGCCGGGCACGTCTCCGTCCCGCTGGTGGTCTACGACAATCCCCGCACGACGCACGTCGCCTTCAGCGACGACCTCTACTCGGCCCTCGCTCGGCTCCCTCACGTCGCGTCCCTCAAGATCCCGGGCGTCCCCGCGGGTCGTGACGCCGCGGGTCGACGGGTGAGGACGATCCGCGAACGCGTGGGCGGCGGAGTGACCATCGGGGTGTCGGGCGATCCCTCCGCCGCTCTCGGACTGAGCAGCGGCTGCGACGCCTGGTACTCCGTCCTCGGCGGAGCACTCCCGTCGCCCGCGCTGACGATCACCCGCGCGGCGCAGGCGGGCGACCATGCCGCCGCGGCGGCGGAGTCGGAGCGGCTGCAGCCGCTGTGGGACCTGTTCGAGGAGCACGGCGGCAGCTACCGCGTGATCGCCGCGATCGCCGAGCACCTCGGACTCGTCGCGGCGGACAGCCTGCCTCGCCCGGTCCGGGGTCTCGACGCCACCGGCCGAGCACGGGTCGCGGAACTCGTGACGACGCTGGAACTCGACGGGCGGGGCGAGTGACGGCTGTCGCGCACCGATTCGGGCCGGTCCCGCCGCACCTGCCCGATCCCGGGAGATAGGTGCCGGCCCGAGGGGACAGCAGAGGGGGTGCGCCTCCCGGCGCACCCCCTCCTCGGATCAGCTCAGTCGCGTCAGTTGGCGACGCGCAGCGTGATCGCGGCGCTCGTGGTGACGTTGCCGGCCTTGTCCTGCGCCTTCGCGGTCACCGAGTAGGAGCCGTTGGGGTACGCGGACGAGCTCGCCGAGAGCGTCCACGAGCCGTCGGCCTGCTTCACTCCGTTGCCGAGCTTCGTGCCGCTCGCGTAGAACGCGACGGCCGTCACTCCGACGTCGTCACTGGCTGCGGCGACGAGGCGGATCGTCCCGGTGACGGTCGTTCCCGAGGCGGGCGACGTGATCCGGACTGTCGGCTTCACCGTGTCCACCGGTGCCGTGGTCGCGGTCGCCGTGGGCCGCGGGGTCGCGGTCGCGGTCGCCGTGGGCTTCGGAGTCGCGGTCGGCGAGGGGGTCGCGGTCGCCGTCGGCTTCGGAGTGGCGGTCGGCGAGGGCGCGGGCACGGAGCCGACGGGGATGGTGCTGATCGCGTAGCCGAAGTACTTGCCGGCGGTGGGGCGGGTCGGGTCGCCCTGGAAGGAGCGGCCGCGCTCGGTCGCGGCCTTCGCCTGCGCGATGACCTGGCTGCGCACCTGCGCCGGTGCCTTGCCGACGCAGGATCCGCCGGAGCTGAGGCAGTCGAGGACGACACCGCTGACGGCCGCGGCCGACATGCTGGTGCCGGACTGGACGTAGGCGTAGCCGCCGCCGAGCTTGGTCGTGAACGGGCACATGCCGGGAGCCGCGATGGTGTGCGCCTGATCGGCCGCCGTCGCGTAGTTGCTGTTGATGGCGACCGTGTCGTCCTTGGTGGTCACGTTCGCGCACGGCACGGCGGCCAGGGAGCCCGGCTTGCCGTCGTAGTTCGCCATGTTCGTCGCGGTCAGGACCTCGTCGTAGGCCGCGGGGACAGCGCCGGCGAGGCTCTTCGGGGTCGACGCGTTGCCGGCCGAGCTCACGATCGTGACGCCCTTGCCGACGACCTCGCACACCATCTGGTGCATGACGTCGTTGTTCGTCCGCCCGCAGTTGCTGTCGTCGGCGCCCACGGCGGCCAGCGACATGTTGACGACCTTGATGTTGCGGGACGCGGCGTTCTTCGACACCCAGTCGAGCGCGCAGACGATGTTCTCGGCGGTGCCCTTGTTGTTCGCGTCGAGGACGCGGATGGAGTAGATCGGAGCGCCCGGGGCGACGCCCACGGTGCCGATCCCGTCGTCGTAGGCGGCCATGTAGCCGGAGACGGCCGTGCCGTGCCCGTTCGAGTCGGACGCGGTGCCCGAGCCGAAGCAGTTGACCTGCTCCTTGAGGTTGTAGTCGGCGTTCGGGTTCACACCCGAGTCGATCACGGCCACTGCGGGTCCGGAGTAGTTCGTGACGCCTTCGCCGGCCCTGACAGGGGCCTTGTCCGCCTCGGCGGTCACGACGTGCGACGGGAGGGTCTGCGCCTGCCCCTCGACGAGGACATCGGCCGGCGCGAGGGCCACCACGCGGGGGTCGGCCTCGAGGAGCGCCTGCTGGCGCGCCGTGAGCGTCGCGGTGAAGCCGGCGGTGCCGCCCTCGTAGGTGACGAGGTCGCTGACGCCGAGCGCGGCGACGACCTCCTGCGACACGGCGCGGGAGTCGACGGTCACGAGGTAGCGGCCGGCGTCACCGGCCTGGGCGGGCGCGGCGCCGGCGAGAGCGACACCCGCACCGACGGCGAGCGCCGTGGTCAGGACGCCCAGGCGTCGGAGGAAGGCACGCGCGGGCGGCGCGCTCGGGGACGAAGAGGACAAGGGTTCCATCGATTCTGTCGGCGCGACGGCCGACCGGTCGGTGCTGCGGCACGGGCCCGCGCGCCGAAGGGCGTCGGCGTCGCGGGACGGGACTCGGTCAGAACCGAGGAGCGACGGGACGACAGCGGCGAGGAGCACCCTCCCTGCACCGCCCCCACGGCGTCGCCCCCGATCAGGACCGGGCTGCGGCCAATGTACCGAAGACGGACGACTGCCGGATAGAGCAGTACTGTCCCCTTTACCGCTGACAGCGCCCAGGGCGTGCTCAGGCTCTCGACCCGGCCCGCGGGGTCGAGGACCGTCGGCGCTGTCGACTCACTCGCGTGCCGCGCGGTAGGAGGGGCCGCGCAGCAGCCGGGTCCAGGCGTACGTCGTGTCGCCGGGCGGCGCGAAGAGCACGGGGTCGGAGCGACGGGCCGAGTCGACGGGATCGTGCGGCGCTCGGCCCAGCACCACGTCGGCCACCGGCCGCCAGGCTCCGCGGGGAGCAGCCTGCAGGAGCCGCAGGCGCCACGACTCCGACTCGAGGACCCGCGCCGCCTCGACGAGGTCGGCGGGGAGCTCCGGAGAGGAGGAGGCCTCCACGGCGAGGAGGACGGGCCCGTGCTCGCTGCGGAACGGCATCAGCGTCGAGAGGAACGCACCGGAGGCCCTGCGCCGCGGGAGCAGGAGGAAGCGGCCGACCGGGGAGCGCCCGGTCGAGGAGAACAGGAGGTGGATCTGCCGGCCCGTGGCGTCGCCGTCGTGCAGCTGCAGAGCGACTCCGAGCACGTCGGGGAGGAGTGCCGGCAGACCGGCACCGCGCGACAGCCGCGCCCGCACCTGCATCGGCCCGGTCACGCCGTCCAACCAGGCCGGACCGGACGCCTCCCGGGGATCGAGCGGCCGGATCGTGCCCGTGAGAGCCACCCCCGCGGGGTGCAGGGGCCGACGGCGCACTCGGTGGACGAGCCCCACGGCGACGCCGAGGACGGCACCCGCGACACCGGCGGCCCGCACCGCTGCCGACCGCAGCCTCTCCCTCATCGCGACCCCGCCTCCCGTCTCGACCCGTCCGTGACGCTCAGCCTCGCGGGCCGGCCGCCGGTCTCGCGAGGGGTTGCCCGCGAGGAGCGGAGGTGATGCGGCGCGCGGCGCAGCCTTCCCGTCAGCGGGCCAGCGTCTCGCTCGGATACTCCCCGAAGCGTGCGGCGTACGCGGCCGAGAAGCGGCCGAGGTGGCCGGCGGTGTCGCCGATGGCCGCGTGCCAGCGGGCGACCGCAGCGGCGTCGACGGCGCGCCGGTGGTCGAAGCGCAGCGCCCCCCGCAGGCCCTGCTCGCGGGCGATGCGGTCGACGTGGTCGCGGTTCAGGTGGACGAGCCTCTGGTCGAAGTCGGTGAAGGAGAACACGAACGGCCGGTACGCCGGAGCGAGCATCGGCACGCCGCACTGCATCGCCACGGCCTCCCGCTCGAGGTCCATGACGGCGCTGCCGCCGACGAGCCACTGCACCACGTAGTCGCCCGTTCCGGGGTTGCCGCCGAGGGTCGTGCCGCGCATCTGCGAGGCGCGGAGCGTCATCGCCTCGTCGCCCAGCGCGGCGTAGCGGAAGGAGAACGGCTCGGCGGTCGGGGCGACGCTCCAGCCCGTGCCCGAGTAGAAGCCGCCGAGGACCTCGGACGCCCGGTCGACGTCGGTCCCCTCGGCCTCGATCCGGACGTTCGTCCGCTCGTCGACGGAGGCTCCGGGGGTGGGATCAGCCGATACGGCGCTGCTTCGGGCGCTCAGGAGCGGGCGGGAACTCCGACTGAACCGACACGCGACCTCCTCCGACCAGTGCTCGACGTCCTTCCACCCCGGTTCACGGGGAGGGGGTCGAGGACTGCGCTGAGCGGACAGTCGAACCGGAAGGGGAACCGATGAGGGAGATCACCCTGTCCTCTCGAACGAGACAACACCTGGTCACGCCCCAGAACCCGGCAGATGAGGACAGACGCCATAAGCCACCTGCTCTACGGGACCCCTCCGACCCCGATCGCCCTCGACGACCGCGCTCTCGCGCATCTGCAGATCGTGATCATCGGCAGGCTGCGCCGGAGCGAGGCGTTCCTGCTCAGCCTGCCCGCCGATGTCTCGACGGGATCGGGCCGGAAGGCGCTGTGGATGCACGGCGCCGTCCCGCTGCAGTTCTCCTACTCCGACTCGCAGGCGACGACGATCGACCCCGCGTGGATCGAGCTGCTGGCCCGGGCGGCGAACAGCCCGCAGGGCCTCGCGCCCCTCGCCGAACCGGGATCGGTGCAGCCCGATCACGCGGCATGACCGCCCTCGCGCCCGAGCGGCCCTGCGGCCTCGCCCGGGACTCGGAGGACCCGCGGTGCGTCGTCGCGCTGCTCCGCGACGCCCTCCGCACGCCGGGCGGTGTCCATCCCGGGCTCGCCGCCCATCTCCTGCAGCAGCTCGGGGGGATCGACTGCGGGCAGGACGCGTGCCGGCCCGACTCCGACGCCCCCGCTCTCGCCGGATGATCCCTGCGGCGTGTCGCTCCGCTCGCCTTCTCGCATCCGGCGCCCTGTTGCGGACATGGCGGGAAGAGGACACCTCGACGGCCTCCTCCCGGCGACGGCCGGGCCTACCGTGATGCCGTGACCCGAGACGCCGACGATGCCCCCGCCCTCCCCTCCGGGCCGTCGCGCCGCCTGGTGGCCCAGTCGTTCGGATGGTCGGCACCGCTGATCGTCGCCGCCGTCAGCGCACCCGCCGCGCAGGCGAGCACACCGCCGCCGACGGCGTTCGAGGGCCTGGTCGGGACGTGGAGCACTCCCGTCCTGGACGGAGGACTCGTCGAGGCGGCGTTCACGGTCAAGAACACGGCCACCGGCACTCTGGTCGTGAACGAGATGGTCTTCACCGCGAGCGATCCCGACGCGGCGCGGCCGATCGTCGTGGGAGGGCCCCGCGACTTCCTCTGCTTCGTCGGCCCGTCATCGGCGGCCGTGGGCGGGGACGGTCGCTACGAGCCCGGCCAGAGCCTCGTCTTCACCTGCGTGCTCGGCCGGAGGAACGCCGAGGGGACCGAGGTGACGGTCGAGGCGTACGAGTCCGGCGTCCCCACCGCGTTCGCCGTCCTCGTCCTGCCGCCCGGGTTCTGATCCACCGCGTCCGGAGCCTGTCCACCCCGGCGCGACGCTCGGTCGACCGCCCGATCGCGCAGAGGAGGAGCGACCCGGCCGACCTGCAGAGGAAGGGTGGTCCGCGACGCGATGCACCCCTAGGTTGGGGGAACTCAGCTTCGCACCCACCGAACTCCCCGGAGGAACGCCATGGCCACGACACCCGCTCTGCGACGGACCGCGCTCGCGCTGGCCGCGGTCGTCTCCCTCACCGTGGCGGGTGCCGCGCCGGCGTCCGCTCTCGACGCGCGCCGCCTCCCCTCGCCCGAGCAGATCCGCGACTACCTGGGAGGCCCGGTCGTCTCGCCCTCCACCTCGGTCGGCTACGGCGGAGCGGTCTCGTCCGTCGATGCGCTGGCCAGCCGCGTCGGGCTCGAGGTGCTGAAGGCCGGCGGCAACGCCGCGGACGCCGCCGTCGCGACCGCCTCCGCACTCGGAGTGACCGAGCCGTACAGTGCCGGCATCGGCGGCGGCGGGTACTTCGTCTATTTCGATGCGGCCACCGGCGCGGTGAGCACGATCGACGGTCGCGAGACCGCGCCGGCGGGCATCACCCCGGACGCGTTCCTCGATCCCGCGACCGGCGCCCCGTACCGCTTCTCCCCCGAGCTCGTGTCGTCGGGGGTCGCGGTCGGAGTCCCCGGCACCGTCGCGACGTGGGACACCGCGGTCGACCGCTTCGGCAGCCTGCCGCTCCCGGCCGTGCTGGCGCCGTCCATCGCGCTCGCCGCGAAGGGCTTCCCGGTCGACGAGACCTTCCGGAGCCAGACGCTCGACAATCTCGAGCGGTTCCAGGAGTTCCCCGACACGGCCGAGCTGTTCCTCCCCGGTGGCGACGCTCCGCGCGTGGGCAGCACCTTCCGCAACCCGGATCTCGCGAAGACCCTCGCCGGCATCGCCCTGCACGGGCCGAGCGCGTTCTACGGGGGTCCGCTGGCCGCCGAGATCGCCGACACGGTGCAGAACCCCCGCGTCGCCGAGGGCTCCGCGCTCCCGGCTCCGGCCGGCTCGCTCACCGAAGCCGACCTCGCCGCCTACTCGGTGCTCGAGCAGGCGCCCACCCGGGTCTCCTACCGCGGGCTCGACGTCTACGGCATGGCGCCGTCCTCCTCCGGAGGCATCGCCGTCGGTGAAGCGCTCAACATCCTCGAGAACCACGACCTCGGCGCCGAGGAGACGGGCAGCGCCCTGCACCTCTACCTCGAGGCGTCGGCCCGCGCCTTCGCCGATCGGGGCGCCTACGTCGGCGACCCGGCCTTCACCGCGGTCCCGACCACCACGCTGCTCAGCCAGGAGTTCGCCGACTCGCGCGACTGCACGATCGACCCGACGACCGCGTCGGTCCGCCCGGTCGCTCCCGGCGCTCTCGACGGAACCGCATGCGCCACCGCCGCCGCCGCGCCGGAGAGCGACACCGAGAACATCTCGACCACGCACCTCTCCGTCGTCGACAAGTGGGGCAACGCCGCGTCCTACACGCTCACGATCGAGCAGACCGGCGGCTCGGGGATGACCGTCCCCGGACGCGGGTTCCTCCTCAACAACGAGCTCACGGACTTCTCCACGGTGTACGTCGCCACGGATCCGAACCGCATCGAGCCGGGCAAGCGCCCGCGGTCGTCGATGTCGCCGACGATCGTGCTCGACGACGGGAAGGTGAAGTTCGTCGTCGGCTCGCCCGGAGGGTCGACGATCATCACGACGGTGCTCCAGACGCTGGTCAACCGCATCGACCTCGGCATGACGCTGCCGGAGGCGGTGGCCGCGCCCCGCGCCTCCCAGCGCAACACCGCCTCGACCACCGCCGAGCCCGAGTTCATCGAGGCGTACGCCGACGACCTCGCGCCGTTCGGGCAGCAGCTCACGCCGTCGGGCGACTCCTTCACCTCGGCCGCGCAGATCGGCGCGGTGGCCGCCATCGAGGTCGACCCGTCGGGTCTGATGACCGCGGCCGCCGAGCCCGTGCGGCGCGGCGGCGGCGTCGGACTCGTCGTCGATCCGGCGGAGTGACACCCGGCCGCTCCCTCGCGCGGGGGCCCGCGGTGCCGGACGACCGGTGCCGCTGAGCTCCCCGCGCGCAGCACGGACGACGCGTGGACGGGTCGCAGGAGCGGCCGCGCTGCTCGCCGGTCTCGCCCTCGGGACGGCCGGCTGCACCGGGACGGCGGCGGCCGCGTCCTGCGCGATTCCGGAGGTCCAGCTGCGGGAGTCGGCCCTGCACCCCGGGGGCGTCGTCCGGCTCCGCGCCGACTTCGTCCGCGAGACGTGCGAGGACACCGGGGGCACGAGCCGCGCCGCCTCGGACGTCGAGGTCACCCTCACCCCCTCGGCCACCGGTGACGAGATCGTGCTCGGCCGTCCGGCGCCCGAGGGCGAGCGCTCCACCGTCAGCGGCTCCTTCGACCTCCCCTCCGATCTGCCCCTCGGCGCGGCCGTGCTCGCGGTCCGCACCCGGAGCGGCGACCGGATCGACGCCGAGCTGCCGATCGAGGTCACCGAGCCCCCGCCCGGCTGAGGCGGGGCCGGGCTGAGCTGCGATCACGAGGGGCGGTGGCAGCGCGACGCTCGGGCGCCGCGAGTCGTTCGGAATGCGCGTCCTTCCCTTGCCATCGTGCTTGCATTTTGCAAGCATGACCTCCATGAGCCTCTTCATCACCTGCCCGGTCGAGAGCGTCGAGCGCGCGACCGCCTTCTACACCGCCCTCGGCTGGACGCTGAACGCCGAGATGTCGGACCACAACGTGTCGTGCTTCTCGATCGCTCCGGAGCAGTACGTCATGCTCGGCAGCCGCGAGATGTACGCCGGCGTCGGCGGCACCGAGGACCTGATCGGCGGCCCCGGCACGCCCTCGAAGGTCACGGTCTCGTTCGACCTGCCCAGCCGCGAGGCGGTCGACGAGCTCGTCGAGCGCGCCGCCGCCGCGGGCGGGCGGATCGGCGACACCGACGACTACCCGTTCATGTACCAGCGCCAGTTCGACGACTTCGACGGCTACCACTACTCGCCGTTCTGGATGAAGCCGGACGTCGATCCGGCGGAGTGAGCGATCTCTCCGCGGCTCTCGAGGTCGTCGGCGCACGCTGGGCTCTGCTCATCGTCGAGCGGCTCCTGGAGGGTCCCCAGCGCTACGGCGACCTGCAGCGCGACCTCGGCGTGCCGACGAACATCCTGGCGACCCGCCTGCGCGAGCTCGAGGCAGCGGGGGTGCTGACCCGCCTGCCGCTGCGGCACAACACCCGCGCCTACGCGCTGACCGAGCACGGGCTCGCGCTGCGCGAGGCGGTCACCGCGCTCGGACAGTGGGGCGCGGACGAGAACGGAGCCTCGACATGACCGCACTCCCCGCGATCGGAGCCGCCGCCACCCGAGCGCTCGCGGACGTCGGCATCCGCACCCTCGAGGACCTCCGCGGGCGGGATCCCGCTCCGCTGGCGGCGCTGCACGGAGTCGGGCCGAAGGCGATGCGACTGCTCACCGAGGCGTGCCGGTCGTCGAGCGGGGACGTCGTCCCGTCCTACTCCGCCCGAGCCGTCGAGTACGCCGAGCTCCTCGGCTCGATGTCCGCCGTGCATCCCTCGGACGAGCGCCTCGTCTCGTCGTGGGCGCGGAGCGTGGAGGGACGCCTGCTCGACGCCGGATGCGGCCCCGGGCACTGGACGGCCCACCTCGCCGGGCTGGGGAGGGACATCAGCGGCGTCGACCGTGTGCCGGCCTTCGTCGAGCTCGCTCGACGGGCGCACCCGGAGGTGGCCTTCGCCGTCGGCGACATCGACTCCCTCGAGGCACCCGACGGCAGCCTGGGCGGGGTGCTGGCCTGGTACTCGCTGATCCACCACCACCCGAACGCCCTCCCGCGCGCGCTGGCCGAGTTCGCCCGCGTCCTCCGGCCGGGCGGGACACTCCTCGTGGGGTTCTTCACCGGCTCCGGAGTGGAGGCCTTCGACCACGCGATCACCACGGCCTACCGGTGGCCGCCGGAGGCACTCGCGGGCGAGCTGCGCACCGTCGGCTTCGAGGTCCTCCAGACGCACACCCGCACCGGGCAGGCGCCTCTCCCCCGTCACCACGGCGCGATCCTCGCGCGGCGGAGCGCCGACGACTGACCGCAGGTCGCCATCTGCGCCGCCATCACCCCGGCTCGTGGCAGCGGCGGTCGCACCCGAGTTCGAGTCCTCAGAAGTCGTCGTACTCGAGCTCGAGTACGACGACTCTTGGACACTCGCCGGTCGAGCGCACGCCGGCGCCGACCGCTCAGCCCTCGGCGCGGCGCAGGATCAGGTTCGTCATCACCTGGCTCATCACCGTGACGCGATCCTGGTTCAGCAGCTCGATCCGGGTGCGGACCACTCCGCGGTCGGGCCGGGAGGCAGAGCGACGCGCCTCGAGCACCGTGAAGCGGGCGCGCAGGACGTCGTCGGGCCGGACCGGTGCCGACCAGCGGAGCTCGTCCACGCCGGGCGAGGCGATGCTGGTCGCCTGGTTGAGGTAGGACTCGACCAGCATCCGCATCATCATCGCCGTCGTGTGCCAGCCGCTGGCGGCGAGTCCGCCGAGCGGCGTGCTCCGCGCGAGCTCCGGATCGACGTGCATGTCGTGGGGATCGAAGCGGCGGCCGAAGTCGATGATCTCCGCGCTCGTGACCCGGTACGAGCCGTGCTCGAGGACCAGGCCCGGCACGTAGTCGTCGAGGGAGCGCTCGCCGAGCGGTCGCGCGAAGGGCGACGCGTCCTCGGGAGTCGCGGCATCCGGTTCGTAAGGCACGCCCCCACCCTAGGCGCGGGGCTCCCCTGGAGCCGTCCGAAGAGCGCACCGCCGGAGGTCAACGCCCCCGGGGCGGCAGCTGCGGAGAACCGGCGCCGAGATCGCCCTGAACCTCACCGCTCCCCTGCATCTGACCGGAGAGACGCTCACCCGCTGGCCGGACCTGTCCGCGCTGGTCGTCATCACCTCCGGGTTCGCGCTCGTCTCCCCCGCGCGCGCTCCGAGCTACGGCGCCGTCGAGGCCGGCTGCACGGCTTCGACGACGGGCTCCGCCGCCGGCTCGCACCGCGCGGCACCCACGTCCTCGAGGTGCGCCCTCCCACCACCGACACCCGATGCAGGCCGGCACGCCGGGAAGGACACTGCCGCCCTCCGCGGTCGGCGGCGACCCTCCGCGCCTGGACCGTCGTCGGCCCCTGCGCTGCGGGGGGCACGCCGCTGCTGCCGACGCTGCAGCGCGTCGCCCCGTCACGGCTCGGCGACAGGGTGTCGGCGATGTGAGCGGAGCGGGGCGGCACCGACGAGGATGTGACGCATGAGCACCCCCGCCGGACCCGTCCTCGAGCACTCGTCGCCCGCCTCCGGAGCACCCGGGCTCAGGCGCTGATCGTGGGGCTCTTCTCGCGGCGGCGGCCGGCCGGCGGCGCTCAGGAGGCGGTCGCCGTGATCGCCGATCCGGTCACGGGGCGGGCTCGCGTCGGGACCGACGCCGTGCCGGTGTATCCGCTCGTCCTTGACGAGCGCGCCCGCGACGCGCTCCTCGCCCGGTTCCCGGCGAGCGCGGATCCCGTGCTCGGTGCTCACACGTCCGGCCTCACCGTGGCCTACGTCCTCGAACGGGACGCGGCATGGGAGTACGTGACGGCGGCGAGCGCCGCCCGGCTCGGACTCGCCGGGACCGCGCTCGCGGCGGAGGCGCTCGCCTGGCTGGGCCGCGTGGATCCCGTCGTCAGCGGCGGCGACGGTCGGTTCCTCCTCGAGGCGCCGCCCGGCCGCGAGGATCTCGCGGCGTCGCAGATCCTGCGCGCGGACGTGCTGCACGACCTGTTCGACGAGTTCGTCGCGGGCGACCCGGTGGTCGCGATCGGCCACCGCGCGGCGATGCACCTCTGCGGCAGCGACGACCTCGAGGCGGTCGAGGGCCTGCGGGTGCTCGCCCGGGGCCTGTACGAGTCCGGCGACGCCGCGCCGGTGAGCACCGGGCTCTACCGGCTCGGAGCGGACGGGTCGGTCGTCCCCTGGTGAGCGGGCGGCGACCGAGCCGAGTCTCGGATCCGCGACACCGCCGGTCACAGGAGCTCCGCCACCTGCAGTGACGCCCCCGGGCCGCACGGCATCGCCCCCCGTCCTCCGCGCGAGCGGGGAACGGGGGCGATGCCGAGGCGGACGGCCGGTCACCGGATCACGGCTTGCCCGGCACCTTCCTCGTGACGATCACGTCGAAGGTACTGGTCCGGGTGTTGCCGGCCGCGTCCGTCGCCGTGCACGTCACGGTCGTGGTGCCGATCGAGAAGCGGCTGCCGCTGGGCGGGGTGCAGATCAGTCGGACCGCTCCGTCCCGCGTGTCGATCGCCGACGGCGGCGTGTAGGCCACCTTCGCCCCCGACGCTCCGTTCGAGACCGCGCGCACGTCCGACATGTCGGCGATGCGGGGAGCGAGCACGTCCGCCGGGCGGGCGGGCAGCTCCGTCGGATCGACGATGCCCCAGTAGGCCGGGGTGACCTGGAGGTCGTCGTCGAACGGCAGCGGCTGCTCCCACGGGCGCGCCATCGGCCAGGTCCGCAGCCAGCTGCGGGCGTTGCTGATGCCCCAGAAGGTCACCGACTCGATCGAGGAGTCGTGCTCTCGCAGCATCGCGAACAGGTCGCGGTAGTAATAGCCCACCTCGGCCGCCGCGTCCTCGTCGTCCTCGAAGGCCGGGCTGTACGGGTCGACGGGGGCCCCGCTGACGTCGGCGCCCTGGTTCTCGGTCGACGCGTTCACGTCGAGCTCGGTGATCGCCTGGAGCAGCGTGGGATCCAGCTTCTCGACCGCCTCGATCGAGTCCTCGAGCCACTGCACCGGCCGGGCGACGTCGACGTGGGCCTGGTGGCCCACTCCGTCGATCGGCACGCCGCGGGCCTGCAGGGCCGCGATCAGCTCGACGTAGTCCGCCCGCTTCTCGGGCATCTCGGTGTTGTAGTCGTTGATGAAGAGCTCCGCGGAGGGGAAGTACTCGTCGGCGAGACGGAACGCCTCGTCGACGAAGCCCTCGCCCAGCACCTGGAACCAGCGACTGTCGCGCATGTCGTGCGGATTCGCGGTGTCGCCGTCCGCGATGACCTCGTTCACGACGTCCCACGCCCAGATCGGGCTGTCGCCGTCGGGGTAGCGGGCGTCGAGATGAGCGGCGATGCCGGCGATGTGCGCCCGCATCCGCGACTTCAGCAGCGCCTGGTCGGCGGGGCTGCTCGTCAGCGGCCGCGTGCCGTCGAGGAAGAACCAGGCCGGGGTCTGCGAGTGCCAGGCCAGCACGTGCCCGTAGACGTCGATGCCCTCGGCGTCGGCGAAGTCGAGCAGCTGGTCGAGCTGCGTGAAGGTGAACTGCCCCTCCACGGGCTGCACGCTCTCGGGCTTGCCCGCGTTCTCGGGGGTGAAGGCGTTGTAGTGCTTCCGGAGGAGGTCCGCGGCGGTGCCGACCGTCTCGCGGGCGTCGATGGCGACTCCCACGTGCTCGATCCCGGCGGCGCCCAGCACGTCCTTCAGCGCGGGCACGTCGGTCTGGATCGGCGTCTCGACGATCGGCTCGAGGACGAAGTCGTCGAGCAGGAAGCCGACGCCCACGGGGCCCTCGACGTAGATCTGCACCCGGTCGGCCGCGGCCGCGAGGGTGTACGTGCCGCTCAGGAGGACCCAGCCGTCGGCCGTGACCTGCGCGCCGGCTCCGGCGACGCCCTCGTAGGCGCTGCCGTCGCCGTTGTCGCGCTGCACCGAGATCTTCAGCCCCGCGGGCGACTGCCCCGGAGCGAGCTTCGCCCAGACCGCGACGCCGACCGCGGTACCGACGGGCATGCCCGCGGTGACGTCGATCGTCGCTCCGTGCCACGGCTGCGTGCGGTTCGTGACCAGGAGCGCTCCGGATCCGGAGTGCGCGTCGGTGCTCGTCGCGACCTGCACGCCGTCGCCACGGGCCGCCCAGCCGTCGAGGCCGTCCTCGAAGTCGGAGGAGAGCCCCGGCTGCACCGACGCGGCGGCGCCGCCCTGGGGCAGGACGAACTCCCAGCCCTCGGCCTGCTTCTCGGTGACGACGGTCGTGACCGCCTTCACCGTGTTGCTGCGGTCGCCTCCGCCGTCGTGCGCGAGGACGATCGCGCCGGGCGTGAAGGCGGCGCGGAGGTTCGCCGTCAGGGTCGCCTCGCTGAGGTCGTTGCCGTCCCAGTCCGAGATGGTCGAGCCCAGGCCCAGCGGCTGCATCCCCAGGGCCGCGGCCACGGCGCCGGTCGCGCCCCAGCTGCCGTTGGGGGCGCGGAAGTACGGGACCGCGAGCGACGGGTCGCCGACGGCGTCGCGGATGATCCGGAGAGTGGCCTTGAGGTCGGTCTCGATCTGCGCCTGCGTCCACGAGCCCATGTCGGCGTAGGAGGTGCCGTGGTTGCAGAGGGTGTGCCCCTCGGCCACGATGCGCCGGAGCAGCTCCGCTCCGCCCGGCTGCTGCACGTTCTGGCCGATCACGCAGAAGACGGCGCGGACGCCGCGGGCCTTCAGCAGATCGAGGATCGCCGTGGTCTCGCCGGGGTTGGGCCCGTCGTCGAAGGTGAGCGCCACCCGGTTCCCGGTGCCGCGCGCGGCCGTGACCGGTGTCGTGGTCGCGCCGACCGCTCCCCCGGACACGAAGGACGCGTCGGGAGTCGGCTGCCAGGTGACGGGCGCGGGAGCGGCGGTTCCGGTGATCACGATGTCGTCCAGGAGGTAGTCGTACGGCCCGGCGAGCGCGCTCGTGCCGATGTACGCGCGGAGGGTCGCCGGGTCGGCGCCGGCGGGCGCGTCGAAGGTGCCGCTCACCGTGGTCCACGCGTCGGAGGTGACGGTCGTGTTGCCCACCCAGGAGTAGCTCGGCTCGACGACGAAGCGCGCGGAGGCCGTCGTGCCGGCCGGGCCGGCCAGGCGCACCTGCGCGGACATCGTGTACGAGCCGCCGGGCTGGAGCAGGTTCGCCGGAGTCTTCACCCCGTCGTAGTCGTTCGCGCGCCCCTGCACGAGCAGGGCCTTGTCGCCGCCCTCGGGGATCACAGACAGCGTCGGGCCGCCGTTCTGCACCAGCGGATCCCACGCCCCGTCCTCGAAGTCCTCCTGCAGGAGGACGGTCGGCTCGAGCTCCGCGGCCTGGGCCGACGGCAGGACCAGCGCGCCCGCGAGGAGGCCGAAGGCGGTGGCTCCGGCGAGCAGGCCCCGCCGGTGGCGGAGGGAGGGAGCGGCGGTCAGCCGGCAGGGGGCGGCAGTGGCCGGAGCGATCCGGTCGTCGTCCCGGATGGGATCGTTCTTCATCGAACAGCACCTCTCGAAAGTTTCGACCTCAGTGTCGAAATCTGTTGGTGAGCCGACCGTAACCGGACCCCGCAAAGGGGGTCAATCATTTTCGAAACACTTTGTTGGCGTGCCCAACGAATTGGTCGGCGGTGAGCCGCGCACGCTCTCGCAGCAGCGTCAGACCCGGGCGGTGGAGCCTCGCACGACGAGCGTCGTCGCCAGGTCCATCTGGAGCTGCGTCGACCCGCCCTCGCGCAGGCGCAGGACGAGGCGGGTCGCCTCCTCCCCCATCAGCCGGAGGGGCTGATGCACCGTCGTGAGCGGCGGCGAGGTCCACTCCGCGATCGGCAGGTCGTCGTAGCCGACGAGGGAGACGTCCTCCGGCACGCGCAGACCGAGCATCCGCGCGGCCTCGAGGACGCCGAGAGCCTGCAGATCCGACCCGGCGAAGAGCGCCGTGGGAGGCGACGCCGACGACAGCAGCTCCAGCGCGTGGTCCCGCCCGCCGGGCACGTGGAAGTCGCCGAACCGCACCAGCGACTCGTCCACCGGCACGCCCGCCGACGCCATCGCCGACCGGAAGCCGTCGAGCCGCGCCCGGGAGCACATCATGTCGGCCGGGCCCGTGACGACCCCGATCCGCGTGTGCCCCTGCTCGAGAAGGTGCCGCGTCGCGAGCACGCCGCCCATCCAGTTCGCGGAGCCCACCGACGGCACGTCGGGAGCGGGATCGCCGGAGGGGTCGATGATCGCGAAGGGGATGTCGGCGGAGCGCAGCCGCCGCTTGTGCTCCTCGGGCAGGCCGGACAGCACCAGCACGACGCCGGCCGGACGTCGGCCGAGGACCCCGGTCACCCACTCCGGACCGGGCGAGCGGTGGTCGCCGCTGAGCGTGAGGACGACGCTCATGCCGCTCTCGCGGGCGACGGACTCGACGCCCTGGATGATCTGCGTCGACCAGGCGCTCTCGATCTCGTGGAAGACGAGCTCGAGGTAACTGGAGGTCGAGCGCTCGCCGCGTCGACGGTAGCTGTGCGCGTCGAGCAGAGCCGCGACCCGGGCGCGCGTCGCCGGCGCGACGTCGGAGCGGCCGTTGAGGACCTTGGAGACCGTCGAGACCGACACCCCCGCCTCCTCGGCCACGCGGGCGAGCCGGGCACGCGCGGGCGCGACGGGCACTTCCTCCACCGCGCACCTCGCACTCGTCCGGGACCGCCGGCCCGGGACGACCCGCCACCGGGCGGACCTCCGGAGAACCGGCCGCCTCGATCCTATGGAACGGTGCCGGCGGTCCCGGCGCTTGACCCTGAGAAGCCTTTTCACTAAAGTAACTTAGAAATCAAGATACATGCGCGGCGGAGTCCCGACCCGCCTCGCGCGACCGCCCGCCGGCCGCTCCCCTCGCGCGGGCGCTGCGCCAGCTCGGCATCGGCTACGG